>NZ_JBAUSA010000699.1:0-1507 GCF_049581465.1 Caballeronia sp.
TGCACTCGAACACGTTCTTGCGCTGCTCGTCGGTGAGCCATTCGATGCTTTCGATCACCGGCTTCATGTCGTCGTAGTCGCGTCCGGAGATGGGGTCGCGCGCACTGCCCGTGCCGGGCTTTTCCGTGCCGAACAACACGTTGTCCGTACCCGCCACCTTGAGCAGCAGTTCGATCGATTCCTTCGAGTAATTGCAGGTGTCGAAATAGAGCTTCCTGAGCTGCTCGTCGAAGGTTTCCGGATGGTTGCGGCGCACCGCCCACGAGCGAAACCGTCCCATCTGGTAGGGAATGGCGCCCCCGCCGTGGCCGACCACGATCTTCAGGTCCGGAAATTTCTTGAACACCTCCGAGTCGAGCAGCGAGATGACCGCGATGTTCTCTTCGTTGATGAACTTCAGCGTGTACGACTCGCGCGGGCTGCAGCTGCCGGCGGAGTGGATCAGTGCGGCCACGTCAAGCGCGGTCATCGCTTCGTACAGCGGGTACCAGAACGGATCGCCGAGCCCCGGCGGCGTCGGGCCTTCCGATTCGGTCGGGTCCGGGTTCAGCAGACAGCCCACGAAACCCAGTTCGTTGACGCAGCGCTCGAGTTCCGCCACGACGCGAACCGCCGGCGATTCGCTCATGAACTGCGGGAGGCCCGCCACGCCGCGGAAGCGGTCCGGGAACATTCCGACGTAGCGCGCGATCAGGTCATTGCAGTGGCGCGACCAGAGTTCGGTCACGCGCGCGGGCTTGACCGAGTGCATCTGAAGGTAGGGGCGCGGCGAGATGAACTGCATGTCTGTGCCGACCGAGTCCATGCTACGTACGAGTTCTTCAGCGACCTTGCGCAGCGAAGCGTCCGACACGTTGGGTTGGGTCGACGGGTTGGCGCGGCCGCCAACCAGTTCCGCCATGTAGCGGAAGCTCTCGGGTGGCATGACGACGTGGGCGTGGGAGTCGATGATCAAGTTGGAACCTCTGGAGGTAAGTGGAAAAGGATACGTTGGATGGGTCTGCCAGGACGGCTAGGCGACAACGGCGAGGGTTACTAGCTGCAGCGCCATGCCGTGCTGCAGGTCGTGCACGACGATATGGCGTGCTGGCCGCTGTGCCGGGTCAGGCCAGCACGCGAGCCAGTGCGCGTTGATGTGCTCACGGACCGAATCGTCTTTTATGTACACCGTGAGCTTCACCACGTCCGCGAGCGTCGCGCCGGCCGCGTCGAGAAAGAGCTTGAGGTTGTCGAAGGCGAGCCGCGCCTGGTCAACGGGCTCGGTGGCGAGGCGCCCGGTCTCCGGATCCTTGCCGGCGATCGCCGACGAGCACAGCACGTTGGCGACGCGAGCGCCGACTGGGATTGGGGCGTTGTGTGCGAGACCAGGGACATCGATCGAACGGGGCATGATTTCTCCGCATGGCTGGTTGAGGACGGCTCGGTTTTTCAGTCCGCACCGAATTCGAAAAAGTGGCGCGGTACCGCCGCGAGGAACTCCGAGAAGCCAGTCGTGCCTGCCGGTACG
>NZ_JBAUSA010000700.1:0-2959 GCF_049581465.1 Caballeronia sp.
TCGAAGCTGATTGTTTTCTTGCCCGGCGCATCGAGAATGAGCGACCCGGGTGCGTTCAGCACTTTTATGCGGGTGTCGGCAGCCAGTGCGGTGCGCGGGATAACTAGCAGCGCGGCGGACATGACAAGCGAGGCGAGTCGAACAGTCGGCGAACCGCCCGCGCGACGTATCGCAGGCATCGGATCGCCCCATGGACCTTGCGAACGTGCTAGCAAAGGCGCCTCATTTGCTTCCAATTGGAATAGGGCGGTTTGTTTCGGGGCGGCGAAAGCGGCTAAGTGACCCATTGGACCCATTCGAAAGACGTTCCTGGGTTTCCTGCGTGAATTGAGCCCAGAAGACTGTAAACCGCGGCCAATAAAGGAGCAGGTAGGCGATCGGCACGAATGATGTAACGGTGGTGATGCTGACCGTGCAGGTGAGCAATAGAAATAGCAACATCACGAATCCGTCGCTCGCGGTGAAAGCGAGGACTCCAATAAAGACCAGTGCGCCGAATAGACCCAGGTCCGCCACGGTAGCCGGAAGGCCGGCGAACGGTACGCCGATCTTTACCAGGTGCTCGATCGAATGGATGTATGGCAGGTAAGTGTACTGCGCGACGATTTTCTGCGGACTGACACCCAGGATGACATCTTCCAGCCGCGCGTCGAGCAAGAAGGGATAGCCGGAGAACCGGTGGGCAAAGCTTTCCGAACCGTAGAAGCCATGGTTTGCGAGAAAGACCGACAAGGGCGTGATCACGCCGACGAATATGATCAGGATCATTAACGGGTGGACCGCTCGCAACTTGTGACGGAACAGATACAGGCCTGCGATAACGAACAGCAACATCGACGACTTCGAAAAGCTGATAAACAGCCCGATGCAATAAAGCGCGACCATCTTTTTATTGACCCGTTCGGTGGACAGGTACGCGACGAACGCACCGACGAGCAGCGAGGAAAAGAATCCCGCTTCCCTCGAAAATCCGGACACGCGGGCAAAGTAGAAGATCTCGAAGAAGTTCGTAAAGGTAGGGGTCGCATACTGGCCCCAGATCATCTTCGACATTTCCTCCGGACCGAGCTGAATGGACAAGGGGTAGTCGACGTAATACAACACGAACTGCAGCATCGCAAAGATGATATTGATTGCCATCCAGTGATGCAGGTAATTGATGCGCCTCGTCATCGTGTACATCAGGTAGCCAATGCAGATCGCGATGGACACGATCTTTACCGCAACCGTAGGCGAGCTCGCAAGACTCACGGCCACGGCAATGAGCAACGGCCCGCTCCAGCGCCGAGCAGTGCTCGCGAGAAACCGCGAGAAATCCGGATCCAAAAACGGAATGAAGACGTAAAAATAGATCGCAAGTCCCTGCACTTCCGGATTGAAAATCACGCAAGTAAAGAACATGTAGAACAGCACGGAGATTATTCGTGGGTACATGGCTTGTTCGGTGCGGACGCGGACTGGCTTTGAGCGCTTCTCGAATCACCTTCATTCCCGCTCGCCGCTGCGCCACTGCGCAGGGGGCCGGCGAGCGTGGCGAACGCGGTCGGATCGGTGCAGGCTGGCGCCTTAGGCACGACGGGGATACGCGTCATGACTGCGACGCATTGCTTGCATAGTCGCTAGCGTAGGCATAGGCGCGCTTCTCACTGCGGCGCCGGGGCATCGCGTTGAAAATCACACCAATGACACGAGCGCCGGTTCGGTCGAGCTGCTTCACGGTTTCCTCCAGCTCAGCTTCGCTTTGCACGCTGGGTCGCACCACCAGTACCGTCGAGCCGGCGTGCGGCGAGACCATGTTTGCATCGCTGACCGCCAGCACCGCGGGTGTATCAACAATGACGAGGTCGTATTGTGTGCGGACGTGTTCCAGGATGTGTTGAAAGCGCAAGGTGGACAGTAGGCCCGCGGGGTTCGCGGGATAGTTGCCTGCGGGCAGTATCGATAGACCGGGAACGCCGGCCTGGCGAATGACCTCGTGGGGCTGGATGTTACCGATGAGCAAATCCGAGAGGCCTCCGTTGTTCGATTGTCCGAATGTGGAACCGAGCCGACCCCGGCGCAAGTCGGCGTCGATCAGCAGTACCCGCTTGCCAGCCTGGGCACTCAGGACCGCAAGGTTCGCCGCAACAAACGACTTGCCCGTGCCGGGCGTCGCACCGGCGATGACGAGGACATTGTTCTTCCCGTTCGCGATCTCGATCTCCAATGAAGCACGTACTGCACGCAACCGGTCTATCGCCATGTCGTTATGTTCCTCCGCCGACAAGAGGAATCGCATTGCATGCGGGCCAGTGCGCGAAGCCGGGTTCCTGGCCGGGTCGGCCTCGTTTGTCGCGCCGCGTATGCCCGGCTCCCACGGGAGGTTGCGTGTCTTTGACGACAGCGGCGAGGGACTTTGTTTTCGGTCGATTCGGGCCTGCTCGGCGCTGAAGAGGACCGCGCCAAACACGGGCAGACTCAATTGCCGCTCCACTACGTGCGGACTCGCCACTTTGCGCGACATCTGATCTCGCACGAAGACGAAGAGAACCCCCAAAATGATGCCAGCCGCAGCGCCCGACCCGATGATGATGAAACGTTTAGGCTTGACCGGTACGGTCGGGAGCAGCGCCGTGTCAATAATATGGACGTTGCCAAGCGTACCTGCACGCGTCACCGCCAGTTCGCCCGACTTGTTGAGCATTGCTACGTAGATTTCCTCGGCTATCTTTGCATCGCGCGTGAGATCGGCTGCTTTGCGATCGGACGTGGGCAACTGGTTGAACCGGGCTTTGAACGCGTCGTTTGCGTTGGACAGCGCGGCCAACTGTTGATCAATGGCCTGTACCTGGGGGGAGCCGGGTGCAAAAAGACTCGCCACCTGTGCTCTTTGTGTCTTGAGCGTCGCAATCTGCCGGTCGAACTCGATGCTGCCCTGGAGATAGGAAGAGGCTTCGGTGCTCGGCTGCATGGTTTGCGA
>NZ_JBAUSA010000701.1:0-6441 GCF_049581465.1 Caballeronia sp.
CGAGATTCCGTGGAACGAGATCGCGTTTCCGACCGTCGGCCAGACGCTGCGCTTTTTCTTCGCCGACCGCGCCGCCGGAAATTATGCGCTGCACACCGGCGACATTTTCCGTTCGCTGCGCGACGGCTGAGCGCCTGACGCGTTATGGTTCCGTGGCTCGCTTCCGACGACCCGTTCCCACCCGTCGAGCGCGCGCTCGGCGAGACGAGCGGCGCGCCCGGCTTGCTCGCAGCGAGTGCCGAGCTGTCGGCGGCCCGGCTCGTCGAGGCGTACACCAACGGCATTTTTCCGTGGTATTCGGACGGCCAGCCAGTGCTCTGGTGGAGCCCCGATCCACGCATGGTGCTGATTCCCGACGAATTCAAAGTCTCCAATTCCCTACGCAAGACGCTCAAGCGCGTGCTGTGCGACGCGTCGTGGGAAATTCGCGTGGATCATGATTTTGCCGGCGTGATGCGTGCGTGCGCCGAGACGCCGCGCCCAGGCCAACGCGGCACGTGGATAACGGCGGAGATCGTGCACGCGTATTCGGCCCTGCACCGCGATGGCCTCGCGCATAGTATCGAGACGTGGTTTGAAGGCAAGCGCGTAGGCGGCCTTTATGGCGTGTCGTTCGGGCGGATGTTTTTCGGTGAATCCATGTTCGCGCATCGCACCGACGCTTCGAAAATCGCGCTGGCCGGACTCGTCGGACACTTGCGCCACCATAAAATAGAGTTGATAGACTGCCAGCAGAATACGGCGCATCTGGCGTCGCTAGGCGGACGGGAGATCGATCGCAAGGCATTTGTGAGACATCTGCGCGGAGTT
Organism: Caballeronia sp.; assembly: GCF_049581465.1. Taxonomy (GTDB): domain Bacteria; phylum Pseudomonadota; class Gammaproteobacteria; order Burkholderiales; family Burkholderiaceae; genus Caballeronia. The sequence goes on from NZ_JBAUSA010000701.1 coordinate 811, forward strand.
GTAAGCGAAGCGCCGATTCCTTGGACGTTCAATAAATCCGCGTTACTGGATACGCTCCGGGAGCAATCTATCAGCTCTATTCGGCATGAAATAAGTGAATAGTATTTTCAATCAATGCCTTACGATTTCCTCGGACTTGTGCAGAACCGAGAGTGAAATAAAGGGCTGAATTTCATAGGGATTGGTGCCGTTAAACAGCGTCAATAACAATCAAAAGAGCGGATGACATGTTTCGTAAATTGAGTCTCAGCATTACCCTTTGTTGCATTGCTACCGCGGCGAGCGCGCAAGCCTTGCCGGCATCATGCTCAGTGCTGATCAACGCAACCTCCGTCTGCATGGCAGGAGCGGCTGACCAAGTTGCAGCGCGAAAGCCGTCCGAATCGAAAACGCTACTGCGACCGGATTACGCTTCGATCACGGGGTCGATGCTACGCGAAAGACACGATGCAGCGTCGTATTGCACGTCAAATGAGGCCACCGATGGCATCATCGACAGGATGCAGGGGCTGGCGGCGAAATACGGGATCGAAGACGGCAAAACGCTGGTAACGGATGACTGTCGCGCCGCCATGCGTCCGCAGATTCGGCAAGTCATGGCAGCCCATCCGAAGCTGGTGCAATAACAGCCAACGGCAAACTTGCTCACAGGGTAGCGGCGCGAACCCCATGCGCCCGGATCGCTTCACCCGCGCCGCTTGCTCGTCTTGCGTGTTTCCTCGCGACAAGAACCATGCTATCGACGGGGTATAGGCTATGAGCCGGACGTCTCGGGTTCGTTTTGACTGAGAGGCAATGCGCGTGCTGCGCGAATGCCAGCGCAGGATTGCCGCGTCCCTGTTCGGTATAGTGAGTGTTTTTGGAGAGACGCCATGCCACAGGCAGTGACGGCGGAAGAAGCAGCGCAGCAGGTTTTGTCCGTGTTCGTGAAGACGCATCGTATTGCGGTCGGGGACAGCCTCACGGGGTTGACTATCGCGATGGCGTTCGAAGACCAGGGTCTGAATCGTCTCGACATGGAACCCGGCATGCAACACGCGATCGACGAAGGCTGGCTGGAACTGACTCCACGCCACAGCCTTCTCTTGACGCAAAAAGGGTTCGACGCAGCCAAATAGGGTGCTTTACCTTCGCGCCTCGGTCCAGTCCGCAAAACGTTTTGGTCCCATTCGGCATCACGCGAAGGAACAGGCTGTCGCCGTCCGCAATATACTCATCATTAGCGATAGATTTCGTTCGCTCAATGATTTGGTTGCTGAGCTTTGTTCACCGCCACCTCTAAGTGATATTTTCGTGTTACCTTTTATGTCACCATTTAGGCCAGTTTTTTGCCAGAAGCGAGTTTCCAACCCATTGATATATAACGATTTTCGTTTCCCGCTGTTGATAGACCGCCAGCAGAATACGGCGTATCTGGCGTCGCCAGGCGGCCGGGAGATCGATCGCAAGGCATTTGTGAGACATCTGCGCGAAGTTGTAAGCGAAGCACAAATTCCTGGACGTTCAATAATCCGCGTTACTTGATACGCTCCGGGAGGCGAAGTGAGCCAGACGTTTCGCGTACGTATTCATGCATGCACCTGCGTCCGGGCCGTGGTTCGCACGACTCATGGGTAGCGGACATTGCCGGGACAAAACCGGACTTTCCATCGACGGGGCGAACTGCCGGCGCGGCCCGGTCCCGCGGGAAAGCCAGCCAGACGCTTTTCGAGAGCTGCCAACGTGACTCACCCCAATGAGCTGCCGCTTTCACCGCTTTCGGCGTTGCAATTCTATGCAACGGCGCCCTATCCGTGCAGCTATCTCGACGGCCGCGTGGCGCGCTCGCAGGTCGCGACGCCCAGTCACCTCATCAACTCCGACGTCTACACCGAACTTGTCAAGGCGGGCTTCCGGCGCTCCGGCGTATTCACCTACCGGCCCTATTGCGACGGTTGCCGCGCGTGCGTGCCGGTGCGGCTGCCGATCGCGGGATTCCTGCCGAATCGCACCCAGCGGCGGGTCTGGAAACAGCACGGCGGACTGGTCGCGAGCGTGGCGCCGCTGCATTACGACGAAGAGCACTACGCACTTTATATGCGCTATCAGTCGACGCGGCATGCGGGCGGCGGCATGGATCGCGATAGCCGCGACCAATATGAGCAGTTCCTTTTGCAAAGCCGGATCAACTCACGCCTGGTGGAGTTTCGCGAGCCTGTGGACACCGCCGTCCCTGCCCCCGGTTCGTTAGCCGATCCCGCCGTCGAACCCGCCGCCCTCGGCACGCTGCGCATGATCAGCATGATCGACATCCTCGGCGATGGTCTCTCGTCCGTGTACACGTTCTTCGAACCCGACCTGGCGCACACCAGTTACGGAACCTACAACATCCTGTGGCAAATCGAGCAGGCACGCAGCCTCGATCTGCCTTACGTCTATCTCGGCTACTGGATTCGCGAGAGCGAGAAGATGGCGTACAAGGCCAACTTCAGGCCGCTCGAAGGATTGATCGACGGACAGTGGGGCTTACTCGATCCCGAAACGATGCACTCGGCCGGCACTCCGCCGATGCCCGGAAAAATGGCGGCGGAAAGGCTGCGTCGCTGAGGTCTTTCACGGCCATTGCCTGACCCTTTTTGCGTTTTTAAACCTGGCCGCAGCACACTCGCCGTACGAAGCAAAACACGTCTTTCCAGACCCACCTGCAAAGCCGTTAAAATAGCGAGTCCCAATTTTTGCCTCGCGGCCTTATCCCGTGTTCAGCTCCCTCTACCCGCTTGCCCGCTCGCAACTTTTTCGCATGGATGCGGAAGATGCGCATCATCTGACGCTGCGCATGCTGGGAGCGGCCGGACGTACGGGCGTGGCCGGAATGTTCGCCGAGCGCGGGCCTGATTCGCCGCGCACCGTGATGGGCCTCACCTTTCGCAACCCGGTCGGTCTGGCGGCGGGTCTGGACAAGGACGGCGCGTGTATCGACGGGCTGGCGGCGCTGGGGTTCGGGTTCATCGAAGTGGGGACGGTCACGCCGCGCGCTCAACCGGGCAATCCGAAGCCGCGCATGTTTCGCCTGCCCGAAGCCCACGCGCTGATCAATCGGCTGGGCTTTAACAATGGCGGCGTCGATCAGTTCGTGGCCAACGTGCAGGCGGCGCGCTATCGCGGAATTCTTGGGCTGAATATCGGCAAGAACGCCGATACCCCGATGGAACGCGCCGCCGAAGACTATTTATATTGCCTTGAACGCGTGTACCCGTTCGCGAGCTACGTGACCATCAACATCTCGTCGCCGAATACAAAGAACCTGCGCCAGTTGCAAGGCGCCGGCGAACTCGACGCCCTTCTTGGCGCGCTGAAGGACAAGCAGCAACGCCTCTCCGACATGCATGGCAAGCTCGTGCCGTTAGCGCTCAAGATCGCGCCCGACCTCGACGACGAACAGATCAAGTCCATAGCCGATACCGTCCTGCGACATCGCATGGACGGCGTGATCGCGACGAACACCACGCTGTCGCGCACAGCGGTGAGCGGCATGAAACACGGCGACGAAGCCGGCGGTTTGTCGGGCAAACCGGTGTTCGAGGCGTCCAACGCGGTGATCCGGAAATTGCGCGCCGAGATGGGCAGCGAGGTGCCCATTATTGGCGTGGGTGGCATCATGTCGGGCGCTGATGCGCGCGAGAAACTGTCGGCGGGCGCCTCGCTCGTGCAGCTTTATACCGGCCTGATTTATCGTGGACCGGCGCTGGTCACCGAATGCATCGAATCACTGGCGAAGCCAGGCGCGGCTATATGAAATGCTGCCCGAATGGGAAGCCACAAGAACACGAGCAAACGGTCTGAAGACGCCATTTCGGCTTGACTATCATCCTGCACTTCGAATCAACGACATCAAGGAAAACAAGTTCATGAAACTGTCTCTGTTCAAGAAAGCGCTGGTGGCTGGCCTGATCGGCGCGTCGCTCTCGGTCGCGGCTCACGCGGAAGACCTGCTCGATACCGTCAAGGCACGCGGCACGTTGCGCATTGGCCTGGAAGGCACATTCCCACCGTTCAATTCCAAGTCGCCGCAAGGCGAACTGGTCGGCTTCGACGTGGACATTGCCAAGGCTGTCGCGGCGAAGCTCGGCGTGAAACCGGAGTTCATCACAACGGAGTGGAGCGGGATTATTGCGGGCCTTCAGGCCGGCAAGTTCGACGTGATCGTGAACCAGGTTGGCATTACCGATGCACGCAAGCAAACGCTCGATTTCTCGCCGGCCTATACGTACTCCAACGCGCAGCTGATCCAGCGCAAGGACGATCCGCGCGAGTTCAAGTCGCTTGAGGACCTCAAGGGCAAGAAGCTCGGCGTTGGTCTCGGCACGAACTACATGGATATGGCGAAGGCCGTTCCCGGCATTGACGTGAAGACTTATCCGGGTGCGCCTGAATACTTGCGCGACCTCGCGTCGAACCGTCTGGATGCAGCGCTCAATGACCGGTTGATGCTCGCGTACCTGATGAAGAATTCGCAATTGCCGCTGCGTACGGGCGCGAATGTCGGCGCGGGCAACCCGTCGGGAATTCCGTTCAAGAAGGGTAATCCGAAGTTTGAGAAAGCCATCGACGACGCGATGACCCAGCTTGAGGCCGACGGCACGTTCGCGAAGATATCGGACAAGTGGTTTGGTATCGACGTAACGAAGCCTGCTCAGTAAGCCAGCAAAACTCCGTATTGCGGAGCCCGGGGGCGGCGTCTTCCAATGATGCCGCCCTTGCTGTTTTCAACCTTCCGGCGTCCACCTGTCATCATGTCCACGACCTCCCTGCTTGTTCAATCCGTCCCTGCCCTTGCGCAAGGCGCCGTTCTGACGATCAAGTTCGCGGTCTATTCCATGTTCTTCGGGCTGATCGCGGGTGTGATCCTCGCGATGATGGGGATTAGCCATAACCGCTTCTTCGTCGGCGTCGCGCGCTGCTATGTGAGTGTGATGCGTGGCACCCCGTTGCTCGTGCAGATCTTTGTGATTTACTACGGATTGCCAAGCTTGGGCATTTCGCTTGATCCGACGCCGGCCGGGGTGATTGCGTTATCGGCGAATGTGGCGGCGTATTTGTCGGAGAGCATGCGCGGCGCGGTTACGGGCGTCCAGATGGGACAGTGGCTAGCGGCGTATAGCCTGGGGTTGTCGCGGATGCAGACGCTGCGTTATGTCATTGGACCGCAGGCGTTGCGCATCGCGGTGCCGAGCCTGTCGAACAGTCTCATTAGTTTGATCAAGGATACTTCGCTGGTTTCGGTCATTACCGTGACGGAATTGCTACGCAGTGCGCAGGAGGTGATTGCGACGACGTATCAGCCGTTGCCGTTGTACCTCGCGGCGGCGGTGGTGTATTGGGTGCTTTGTAGCGTGATGGAATTCGTGCAGCGGCGGTTTGAGAATCGGTTGGCATTACCAGGGCGGCACTGAGTGCCGGGGGGTTGGGGTTGGGGCGGTGCTTTTAGCGGCGAGTGTGGGGCTAGGTCTTTGGGGGGTGCTGTCCGCGGCGAGTGTGGGGCTAGGATAGAGTCCTTCTGCTAGCGTGGTCGTTCTGCATAAGTAGTATTTTCTTGCTTATTTCTGTTAGCCCCTATCCGGGGCGGGACTTCATTTCTTTGCAAACGCGCAA
>NZ_JBAUSA010000702.1:0-1619 GCF_049581465.1 Caballeronia sp.
GCGTTGACGCAATGAGCTTCCCAAGCGTGATCGCCAGGTAAAGCACCGCAGCAATAGCGCCGGCCGAACCGAGCCCCACCATGAAAGTAACTTCGTGACCAGCGAATTGCGCCCCGGCAATGGCTGCGGCGAATACGCCAAAAGTCATTGCGAACTGGGATCCGAGAACTGAGCCAATGCCGACCGCAAGGAAGGTTACCAACGGGGAGGTTGATTTTGGCAGGTAACGGGAGTAATCCGCCACATATGGACCGTACGAAATCTGCCATGAGGCCGACAGCGAAATGGCAAAGAGAAATGTTGGCCACGTGAAGTGTCGAGTGCCCAATAACATCGAAACATCGTGTCCGTGCAGGAGGCTAACGAAAAGATAAACGAAGGTTAGCCCGCCCACCACGCTGTAGACGCGCCCCATTGCGTGAATGGTCTTATAGCCAAACAGCGCCAGCATCGTTAAGCTCTCAACAAAAAGTGAATCTGTAGTCTGCCCCGAATCCCTGAAGGATTACATCGACATCAGCCTCAAGGGTTCGGGTGTCGCGGGCCTTGAAGGCCAGCCACTCGTATTTCATCTTGTGCCAGAGCTTCTCGATGCGATTGAGCTCCGGGCTGTACGGTGGCAAGAAGTACAACGTCAAGCCTTTCGCGTGTAGCAGCCGGAGGTAAGGCTGCAGTGCGCGGGCCGTGTGGACCGATGCATTGTCGAGAATCACGGTCAGCGGCTTGCCGACGTGTTCGACCAGCAGGCCGAGAAATCCGGCGAACAGCATCGAGGTCATCGTCTCCCACAGCTTCACTGCAAACAGCCCTCCCGAGGACAGCAGAGCTCCGACCAAGTTCAGACGCTTACCGCGCCGGGCGTCAATCATGTGTTGCTCCCCGACTGGCGTCCAGGCACTTCGATTCGGCTGTGCTTGCGCGAAGCCAGCTTCGTCTACGTAGGCGAGTTCGATTTCGCCACGCTGGGCTTGCTGGACCAACTCCCCAATTTCAGATTGGGCTTGTCGGAACTGCTGTTCGTCCCGCTTTTTTTTAAGCTATGCCGGGTTCGCTTCCATACCAGCCCCGCTCGCTTGAGAACCCCTGTCAGCGTATTGCGATGAACCCGAATCCCGAACTTTTCTTCGAGTCGTGCCAGCAGTTCGGGTGCCGTCAGCGCCTCCTGCGTCGCCCACACCTTCAACTGCTCAACCTGCTGCGGCGACAGCTTCGACGGCGCACCGCTACGCGGCGCGTCCGACAGCCCTGCCATGCCTTTCTCCAACCAACGATAGCGCCTCTCGTACACCGCCTCCAACGTCAACTCCTGCCGCCTGGCTATCTCCTTGGCGGGCACGCCGTCGCTAAACATCAGAATCGTCCGGGACCTGTCTCGTGTTCGCCAATCACGGCGGCTTCTCGCCAGAACCTCAAGCTCGCTACGTTCTTCCTTCGTCAATTCCAGCGGTTTCAATACGGCCATCGTCTATGTCGCGGTTCTTGCTCGGCCCGGCAGTATAGAGATACTTTTCATGAGGCGCTTACCTCATTTGCAGGTCGACAAATCCGCGATTCGCGATCGCATCCAGCTTCAACAAATCTGGACTTCCGCAAATCAGATGATCCACATTGGTTTGCGC
>NZ_JBAUSA010000703.1:0-6700 GCF_049581465.1 Caballeronia sp.
GGCGCCTCCGCCGTCGTACGACAGGCCTCAGGAGGTTCTTGGGTGGGTTTCCGCGGCGCCGACAGCAACGCGAGCAGCACCATCAATCAGTGCCTGTAACCGAGATTCAGGCTGGCTTGGACAATGGGTGTCAAGAAGTTCCAGCTGGCCTGGGTGTTTGAGAACGAGAGCGCGCGGGACGATTTCATCACGTCCGGGTGGACGTTCGGTGGGCGGGCGAGTGCTGCGGCGAAAACCGGTGACGCGGGCGGCGCATACCAGGGAGCCGTAGCCGTGGGGGCCTGGCATCCGGCTCTATCAGATTACCGATACAGGCTTGGCGCTCGAACTTACCGCTAAAGGGACGAAGTATTACAAGGACAGGGACCTGAACTGAGGTTGAGCGCACAGGTGTGAACCAATGCGTTCTATTTGCAAATGGCGACTTCTATCGTGAATCGACTGCTTGCGGCAGTTGTCGTCGCCTGCGTCCTGTCTGGTTGTGCCGCAACGCCGCCTTCGGCGGGTGGACTCGCTTATAAAAGCCGCGCTGTGACACGCACTAGCGGCGGGGTGCGGGTGTCGACAGCGGTGCTTTCGGCTGAAGAAAGCGAGGCGGTCTATGGTGTGCCGCTCGCGAAAAAAACGATCCAGCCCGTATGGATAGAGGTCCAGAACGACGACACCCACAGCTATTTCCTGATGTCGCCGGGCCTTGACCCAAATTTCTTTCCTGCTTCCGAAGCGGCCGAGGCGTTTGTCCACGACGATTCGCCTGGCGAGAGGGACGCACTTTACCGGCGCTTCCGCCGGCTTGCGTTTCACAACCCCGTGCCATCCGGCCAGATCGTATCGGGGTTCGTGCTGGCAAACCTCAGCGAGGGCGTGAAACTCGTCCAGCTCGATCTGATTGCGAACGAGCAGGCGCGGACATTCTCGATCCTCATCGTCGTGCCTGGCTTCTATGCCGATTACCACGTAAGCGAAGTTTTTCGGCGCGACGTTTATCAGCCGGACCAGATTGTGAACTATACCGATGACGACGCATTCCGCGTCGCGCTCGAAGCTCTCCCGTGTTGTGCAACGAATAAGGACGGTTCGAAGAACGGCGATCCACTCAATCTGATTATCGTGGGCGGCCTTGACGACGCCTTTCCGGCACTCGTGCGTCGCGGGTGGAGCCCGACCGAGCAAAGGTGGTCAGGCGCGATCATGAAGGTGATAACTTCCGCGCTCTCAGGTGAGCGTTACGTCAACGCGCCGGTGAGCGATCTTTACCTGTTTGGCCGACCGCAGGACCTCGCGTTGCAGAAAGCACGCGACACGATTCATCAGCGCAATCATTTGCGACTCTGGCTAAGCCCCATGCGCTACCACGACAAGCCCGTGTGGGTGGGTCAGATCAGCCGGGATATCGGCATCCGTTTCACGTTTCACTCGCCCACGCTCACAACCCACAAGATCGATCCGGACGTCGACGAGGCGCGCACGGCGCTAACGGAGGACATGGCCTATTCCCAGAACCTCGCAAAGATCGGATCGGTAAAGGGAGTAGGCGCCGCCCCGCAAAGTGCCCCGCGCGAAAATCTGACGACCGATCCGTACTACACCGATGGATATCGTCAGGTACTCATATTTGACCGCTATCCCTCCTCGCTTTCAGAGATCGAATTCTTCCCTTCGGAGGCGGGAGCCGGAAGCATTAGCGTGCCCCTGGGAGAACAACGATGAGCAGGCTGTCATCGTTAGAACGCGCATTGAAAAATGCCGCCGGCGCGGCTGTCCTCTTGCTCGCTTGCGCCGGCTGCGTTACATGGTCAGCCCCTGGCAGCATCAACGATGCGCCGCTACGTGAACGGGCGGTCAGCGCTACACGGCAGGATGTGCGGGTGAGCGTGGCGGTGCTGGGATCTGATGACAGTAAGCGCATGCTCGGCGCCGACATCAACAAGATCAACATGCAGCCGTTATGGATCGAAGTTCAGAACCAGACTTCCCAACCGTTGTGGTTATTGCAGTCAGGAACCGATCCGGATTATTTTTCGCCACTCGAAGTCGCATGGTCCTTGCACACGCTTGTCGGGGGAGCCACGAATGCGAGCATCGACAATTACTTCGACACCCTAAAGTTCAAGAACCCGATCCCGCCGGGCGGCACGCGCGCCGGGTTTCTGTTCACGAACCCAGATCGGGATCCCAAGCTGGTGAATATCGATCTGTTCGGGGCGAGGACGCTCATTCCCTTCACACTCTTTGTGAGCGTGCCCGACGACATCCCGGACCCTCGCTTCGCGCTAACGCTGTTCCAGTATCCTGATTCAGTGGTCACCGACTGCCACGACCTCGCTTCGCTACGTGCCGCGCTCGAACGATTGCCATGTTGTGCGAGCGATGAGCACGCAACGACCAGCGCGGATCCGCTGAATGTCGTCGTCGTAGGGAGACTTGAAGACATTGGGGCGGCGATGGTGCGACGCAATTATCACCGCGACTTGCGCGAGGACGATCTCGCGCAATGGGTCTTCGGACGCAAACCGGACGTCGTCCTGCGCAGGGAGGAGCAAGCTGGCGCGCCCGCGACGTCAATACGCGCATGGCTCGCGCCCATTCGTTTCAACGACGATAGCGTGTATGTGGCACAGGTCGGGCGGCCGGTCGGTGGCCGCTTTGAGCGCCGGGGCAAGACAGACGACGTGCTGTACGAAGACGTCGATGAGACAAGAAATTTTCTTGTCCAGGACATGATGTATTCGGGCGGTCTGGAAAAACTGGGTTTCGCAAATGGCGTCGGTCCAGCACCGCAGGCGCATCCCCGGACAACGCTCAACGGTGCGTATTACTTCACCGACGGGTTGCGTGCAGTCATGTTTTTCGCGACACGACCGCTGAGTTTTTCGACAGTGGAATTTCTCGACTGGGCGCCTTACCTGGAAGGGCGTGGGCCGGCTGCAAGTGAGGAGAATGGCGATGCGGGCAAGTAACCCGGTCACGCGGGCTCACGGCAGCGATGCTGAGCAATCCATCCGGCGTCTGCGTGTGTCGTGGTATCGCGCCATCCAGTGCGCTCTTGTCGCGACCTGTCTCACACTTGCGGCCTGCGCTACGAAACCGCTCGTTCCCTATTCGGCCGACACGCCTCCGCTCGTTCTCGTTCCGACATTTCAGGCGGGCGTCCTGGACAAGCGAGCGCGATTCCGCGAGATCTTTTGTGCGGTGCTGGAAGCCCGTGGCTCGACGCTTCCTGATTACCGTCCCTGCGAAGACGCACTGACACGCGTCGGCGCCGAGCCTGCTGGCACCCACATGCCCGTCGATCTGGGGCCATCCAGGCGGCATCTTATTGCGGTCGTGGTGCCAGGCATCGGGTACGACTGCTTCAAGGCGTGGCTCAATTCGCCTGGCACCGTCACTAAGCACGTTCAGCAATTTGGATACGACGCGATCATGCTTGATGTCAGCGGGTTGTCGAGTTCCGCGCACAACGCACGCCAGATTCGCGACGCCATCATGGCCATGCAACTACCCACAGACCCATCGCGGCTCGTGCTGGTCGGTTATTCCAAGGGTGCTCCGGACATCCTGGAGGCGGTGGTCGCGTATCCGGAGATCCGTAGCCGCGTGGCGGCGGTAGTCACCGTAGCCGGAGCGGTCGGCGGTTCGCCGCTCGCCAACGACGCCGAGCAATACCAGGCGGACCTGCTGAAGAACTTCCCCGGCGCGACCTGCACCTCGGGAGACGGAGGGGCAGTGCAAAGCTTGCGACCCGAAACGCGCAAGGCGTGGATGGCGCAGAACCCGCTTCCCCCCGAACTGCGCTACTACTCGCTCGTGACGTTTCCTGAGCCCAAGCGCATTTCGTCGATCCTCAAATCGAGCTACGACAAACTATCGCGCGTCGATGCGCGCAACGACAGCCAAGTGATCTTCTATGATCAGGTCGTGCCCGGAAGCACCCTCGTGGGCTACGTCAATGCTGACCACTGGGCGCTGGCTGTGCCCGTTGCCCGAACCCATACGACGATCGGCCCCCTGTTCGTCACGCAGAACGCCTACCCGCGCGAGGCGCTGACGGAGGCGCTTCTGCGCTTTGTGGAGGAAGACCTCGCTACACCGTCAAAGTGATACGGCGCACGCCTGGAACGCTTAGTTCGCAACCCTGGCCATCAGATGATCGCCAAACTGCTCTCGCAGACGGTTTTTCTGGATCTTGCCCGTAGCGCCCAATGGGATCGCGTCGACGAAGATCACATCATCAGGAGTCCACCATTTCGCGATCTTGCCCTCATAAAAAGCGAGCAGTTCTTCCCGCGTCAGTTCTGCTTGCGGTTTCCTGACGACGATCAGCAATGGACGCTCGTCCCACTTCGCGTGTTTCGCGGCAATGCATGCTGCCTGAGAGACTGCCGGGTGCGCCATCGCGATATTCTCAAGGTCGATTGAGCCAATCCACTCGCCCCCAGACTTGATGACGTCCTTGCTGCGATCGGTGATTTGCATGAAGCCATCCGCATCGATGGTCGCAACGTCGCCGGTCGGGAACCATCCTTGGCCTTCGTCATCGAACTGCAGCGGACTATCCCCTTCATTCCTGAAATAGTCGCACACCACCGTTGGCCCACGCACCAGCAGGTCACCAGAAGTCGCGCCGTCCCAGGGCAACTCCATGCCGTCAGCGCCAAGGATTTTCATGTCGACGCCAAACACCACACGGCCTTGTTTGGATTGCACGGCATGACGCTCTTCCCAGGACATCTTGATATGCCTGGCCTTCATGGTGCCGATGGTTCCCATAGGGCTCAGTTCAGTCATCCCCCAGGCGTGCAATACGGCTACGCCGTATGTTTCCTCGAACTTGCGCAGCATGGCCGGGGTACAGGCCGCGCCACCAATGATGGTGCGTCTCATGCTTGAGAATGACTGGTCTGTTTCCTCAACATGACTAAGCAAGCCTTGCCAGACAGTCGGAACGCCAGCGGAGAGCGTAACCTGCTCGGCTTCGAGCAGTTCATACAGCGATTTGCCGTCCAGAGCCGGCCCGGGGAATACAAGTTTGGCCCCGACCATGCACGCGATGTACGGGAGTCCCCAGGCATTGACGTGAAACATCGGCACAACGGGCAGGATCACGTCGCGCGCTGAACAGTTCAGGGCATCAGGCAGCGCCGCCGCATAACTGTGCAGCATCGACGAGCGATGGCTGGGCTTCTCGTTTCCGCGAGCAACAATCCGAAGGCCTCCTGACCGGACAGGCGTGCCGTTTCCTCCAGCAGCCACCCCACCGAATCGGCACTGATCATCAGATTGGGATCGTCGAGGACCGTGGCCGGCAGCCTGGCCATCTGCAGCATACGAAACGGATCGAGCCCCACTGAACGGGCAACGTGTTCATAGTCGGTAAGGCTGGCACTTCGCGTCAGGGTATGCACCGACTGTCCCAATTTCACAAGAGTATGTCCTGACAAGCTTAGTACGGAAAAGCTTGTCAGGCTACTTTGGAGGCTAGGAATTTCAAAAGATGGAGGTAGACGATGGACAAGAGAGTTGCAACGCGTATCGGCCATGCGCGCGCCGCATTGGGGCAAGTGGATGCCGACAACCCCGCCGCATTCAACCACTGCTTTGCCGAAGTCAACGGCATTCGCATGCATTACATCGACGAGGGGGAGGGCCCGCTCGTCATTCTGCTGCACGGATTTCCCTACCTCTGGTACATGTGGCGGCGCCAGATCGGGGCGTTGGCCGAGGCCGGCTTTCGGGTCGTCGTCCCCGATCAACGGGGATTTGGGCAAACCGATCGGCCAGATGCGATTGAAGCCTACGACATGAGTCAGTCCGTCGGAGACATGGTCGGCTTGATGGCGGCCCTGGGTGAAACGTCCGCGGTGATCGTCGGACACGACCTGGGCGCCTGGGTGGCTCAAGCGGCGGCCATGCTGAGGCCGGATCTGTTCCGTGGCCTCGTGATGCTCAATACCCCGGTGCCGCCGCGCGGAAAGATCAAGCCGACCGTCGGCTTGCAGGAAATGGCGAAAGGCCGGGTGTACCACCACCTGTACTTCCAGCAGATCGATAAGCCGGATCGCGAGTTTGCCAGCGATCCGCGCAAGACATTGCGCAGCGTCTTCTACTCGGTCTCCGGTAGCGCCGTCGGCGCCGAACGCTGGCGCCTGTTCGTCGAAGCCGGCGAGCCCATTCTCAACGCCTTCACTGAGCCGAAGGAGTTCCCGTCATGGTTGAGCGCACGGGCGATCGACTACTACGTCGACGAATACACGCGCACGGGATTTACCGGCGCCATTAACTACTACCGCTGTCGCGACCGGAACTGGGAAATCACCGCGTTTCTGGACGGTGCGGTGGTTCGCCAGCCGAGTCTGTTCATCGGTGGCGCGGCCGACCCTTCCCTCGAACCGGTCGAAATCCGCGGTATCTACGACCGGCTCGACACTTATCTGCCCGGACTTCAGAAGAAGGTCCTGTTACCGGGCGTGGGGCATGCTGCGGCGGAAGAGAGCGTCGATCAGGTTAACGAATTGCTGCTGGAATTTCTCGGGCAGTTCGAGCGGTAGTGTCCAGGTTGTTCGGCTGCGATGCCCAGATCGGGGCGTCCAGCGACATGGCTGCTTGAGCACAGGGCAGGTTTTACTTTCCCTGAAAGCCCCCAGGATGAATGAGCGGCCGTAGGAAAGCCAGGCACTCGCCGCCGCGGACGCCAGAGCTA
>NZ_JBAUSA010000704.1:0-3261 GCF_049581465.1 Caballeronia sp.
GCAAGGGCATCAGCCAGGTCAATCAGGCCATCACGCAGATGGATGAAGTCACGCAGCAGAACGCGGCGTTGGTCGAAGAGGCGGCGGCTGCCGCCGGCTCGCTCGAGTCGCAGGCGAGCGATCTGAAAGCCGCGGTTTCGATGTTTAGACTAGACGCCTCGCGCGACGCCCGCGCCAACCGTCCCGTCGGGCAAACACACACGACGGTGGCTCCGGCGCGCACCCGCGTTTCCATCACGCCAGTTCCGAAGCGGCCCGCTCCGCGACCCGCTAGGGTGACGCAGATCGCCGAGACGGGCGAATGGGATAGCTTCTAGGGCTTTTAGGCGGCAAGGACCAAACATGACAATCGTGCAGATAAAGAATCATCTCCTGCATTTCCCACTTCGCTCGCCTGTGGGCGGCTCGGGCGTCGCCAGCGTAGACGTATTGATATCGGAACTCTTGCTCGCCTCCGGAGTAAGTGGCTTGGGGTTTTCGTACGTCCTGGGCGGCAGCGGCAAGGTCGCCTACGCCTCAGCCGAGCTGTTGGCAGCAGACATCGTCAATACAAAGCTTGACCATCCTGGGGCTACCTGGCGAAGAATGCATGCGACGTTAAACCGAAGCGGCCAGGGCCCAAACAATATCGCGATGGCTGCAATCGATGTCGCATGCTGGGATGCGTATTCCAAGGAGCGCGGGGAAGTTCTCGGTGTCAGCTTAGGCGGTACGGCGAGAGAAATTCCGGTCTATGGCAGTGGCAAATACAACGCGACGCAAAGTCCTGGTGAGGCAGCGGAAGTTACGAGAATGCACGCTGAGGCGGGATTCAAGGCCGTCAAGCCGCGCATCAATGGTGGAAGGTCGGCAATGGCGGTGCTGGAGGCGGTTCGCGACGCGGCGCCATCGGGATTGGAGCTGATGTGCGATGCAAACGAGAAATGCACTGCGTCGCAAGCTCAACGACTCATGGGCTCTGCGCGAGAGTGTGGCTATCTGTTCGTGGAAGAACCGTTGCCCTCCGATGACGTGGCGGGTTACCGCGCGATAGCTCGCGCCTTTCCACGACTGACTGCACTCGGCGAACACCTGCAAGGCGTGAAGGGCGCACTGCCGTTTCTGGCGGAAGGTTTCTGCAGCGTAATCCAACCTGACCTCGCGATGATCGGTGGACTTACTCCCGCGGTGGAGGTCTCCCGAGTTGCTCAGGCGTTCGGCGTTGAAGTGTCGCCACATTTCTTGCCGGGGTTGTTCGTCCATTTGGGCTACGCCTGTCCAAACGTGACGTGGCTCGAAGACTTTCCGTTGCTTGAACCTCTGTTTGAGGGGTGGTCGGTGGCTGTAGGTGGAAAGCTGACGGCGCGGGATGTGGCCGGACACGGGCTAACACTAGGCGAGGATGTGCTAGAGCGCTATAAAGTTTGATGTCGTCCTTGCGCGCAGCCTGAGTGTGCCGCGCTGGGCGCGGGGAGGCGTCAGCGCTTGCGAGCGGACATTTTGGTCACGCCACCCCGGCTAATTCCGCATGCCCGATTTCAAGCTACAGCTTTTCATCCGACACGATACATAGCTCGGTCGCTGACCTGTCATTTTGCATCGCGATCGGCCATCAAGCCTTTTGGTCGCGCCAGTTCACAAAACTCCTCTGCAGAATACTTCATGATTAAAGCCGCAATGCCACTGGCAAGAAGTGGCACGCCTACCAATCAACTCGGCCAAAATGCATTCTTCCTCGATCCTTTCCATTAGGACCTTCTGAAAGCGATGGCGAGTTCTGTCTGACTGGATATTGTTGATCTTGTCGATCACCTCTTTGATCATTTTTTTTGCGTCGTCAAGTTTCTTTAGACGTAGTTGGCAAAGCGCCTTTCGGATTCTCGACTCGGTTGAAGTCACTTGCATTTCGGACATTGGATCTCTCGTTTTTAGGTTCAAGCGGTCGAATCGCGATTATTGCCGATCCTCTTGAACTCGCCGAGGCAATTAATCACGTAGGTTCGCGCTATCGCGTTGTCGTGCCTGATGCCTTCAAAGATTGAAATAACGTTAAATCGCCTCTCGGCGCGATAGTGCTCGGTCGTACATTCACGTCGTCCTCTATCTTCCAATTGGCGATATAGGTGTCTACAACCCAGTAGACCATTGGGAGCCCGGGGTCATTGCCAGGTTCAGGTCGATGTCGACGACGTATTTCTTTAGACATGCAAAACAACGAAAGCGCCGTGCCGTTGGCTTCGCGCGTCGCTCAACAAAGCGGAGTCTCTTGTCATCACTCACGCCTCGTTCCAGCAAGCCCATCGGCGGCGACCAGCTCGTGCTCAACGAGCTCAAGCTTCAGCGGCGTATCCGCAACAAGCTTCTTCTTCTCAATCACACGACGCCAGGTGCCGTCAGAACCCGGATCACGGTAGAACGCGACGATGGCCACATACTCCGTGTCGGACTGCATCGGCTGTGACAGGCTTGCGGCCGCGCCCGGGTTCATCACGGTCGCGAGACTGGCCTGCAGATCCTGCGCGAGCACGGTCTTATCGCGCTTCAGCAAGTCCTCGTACGATGCGGCGTCAAAGAGCTTGCGGTCTTTGAGCTGGTACACCCGCACTGAGACCGAACAAGGGCGGCTCGCCTCATCCGGGTTGATCGACGCGCGTGCGCTCAGGTCGACTTTCAGCACCTTGACCTGCTTGTAGAACACCGCGTGATATGCGCTCGTGGATGTATCGGATACGGCCTGCCACGCGCCGCAGGCAGACAGCAACAGGCAGGACGCGAGGGCGATAAAGGTTAGGCGTCGGGGCATAAGTACTCTGGATTCAGGTAATGCGGTCAAGATCAAGGTGCGGATTGGGCGCCGGCGCGGGGAACGCCTCATAACAGCCCAGCGGAATCATCATTTGCTGCTCGGTTTGCGACGGCAGTACGGTCGTCCACGCAAGCCGCGGTGCCGGGCCGACGGGCGCTGAGCCTATCCGTGGCGCGGGGACGAATCTGGACGACACGTCCATTCGCAGGAACACATCGGTCTTCGTGCCAACGTAAAGCCGCAGGAAAGCCATCAGTTCGCCGTAGAGCGGCGCGCCCGGCAACAAGTCGTGCGCCTGCTCCGCGTTTGCCGGACGCAGCGTCACGCGCACCGCGCGGCTGCGATACGCGAGACGCGCGCCGAGCACATAGCCACCACCGAGTCCGCGGCGCGCGCCGTCTTCCTTCGTTCTCCCGATGTTCCCGGTGGACGTGAGCGGTTGCGGCTTGCCCGCCCGCCTGAGCGTCGGGTAGAAC
>NZ_JBAUSA010000705.1:0-3559 GCF_049581465.1 Caballeronia sp.
GTTTTAAAGAATGCGGGGCAAGAACGTGCGGCTGGCTTGCCGCTTAAGTCACCCCGTCCAGGCTGCTAAAGCCGCGCCCCGTCCACGAAAGGTCAGTCCAATGAAACTCCGCGTTGGTTACGAACTGGTCTACCAGTGTCCTCAGTGGACGCCGATGTTGCTGATGCTCAACGTTCACTCTTCCCGCGTCGGGGACGTGCTCGTGCCGGACCGGATCAATGTCTTTCCGGCAGTCCCAATCAAGCAGTACTACGACTCGTTCGGCAATCTTTGCAGCCGTATAGTTTCGCCGCCCGGTCAGCTCACGCTGTCAACGTATGCACTACTGGAGGTCCCCGAACATCCGGAGGTGCACACGCCCTATAGTTACCAGCATCCGGTCGAGGAACTGCCTGACGAATGCCTGCAATTCCTGTTGGGTAGCCGCTATTGCGAAAGCGATCTGCTCTCGAACGACGCGTGGCAAATGTTCGGTCACACGCCACTAGGAAGGCCCCGCGTGCAGGCAATTTGCGATTACGTTCATCGGCAAATTGCCTTCGACTACGTACACGCGCGCCCGACTCGAACAGCGTTCGAGGCGTATCGAGAAGGGGTCGGAGTATGCCGCGACTATGCGCACCTGGCGGTGTCGCTGTGCCGCGCGATGAATATCCCGGCGCGCTATTGCACCGGCTATATCAGCGACATCGGCTTGCCGCCAAACCCCGCGCCCATGGACTTCTGCGCATGGTTCGAGGCGTATCTGGGCGGTACGTGGCAAACGTTCGACCCGCGCAACAACGCGCCAAGAACCGGTCGCGTCCTGATCGCACGCGGCCGGGACGCGGCTGATGTCGCCATTAGCAACAGCTTTGGCACAACCACGCTGCTCAAGTTCGGCGTGACTTGCGAGCCAGGATAAATGTGCAGCGTGCGTCGCAAAGTGAACCCCGCAATCCGGCGATAACCCGTCCCAATGCCCTTTCTCCGGTAAGATTTCCACGTCCGGCGCTTATCGCGGGACACCGCTCGTGCCGGCATTGCGCGCCTGGGGACCGAACCCGGCAATCAACCAGCCAGCGACGCTACCCTCTACCTTTTCATCGTTCCTTCGAACCATGGATGCACTCGACCGGCTAATTCAGTTATCGCGCCTTCAAGGAGCCCTGGACCTGCGCTGTCTGCTGGGCGGCCAATGGGCGCTGGATAACCCGCGTAGAGCTGACGGCGAGGCGGCCTATCACGTGGTGCTTGGCGGTAATTGCCTGCTGCGCCTGCATGGCCGACCGGACGTGCTGCTGGAAACCGGCGACATAGCGATGTTGCCGCGCGGCGACGCGCACCTGCTGGCGTGCGTCGCCGATCATGAAAGCGGGATCCCTGCCGCCGATGGGTCCCAGACGATGCAAACCCGTGATAACGGCGCGGTGGCTATCCACACGAACGTCGACGAAGGCGCGGCAAACGTCGATATGCTCTGTGGCCGCTTTAACTACACGCCGAATGCGCTTCTTATCGACGTGCTGCCCGACGTAGTAAAAATGTCTTTTGCACGCAGCGAAGTGCCCGGTCTGGCCATACTCGTAGGCATGATGCGCCGTGAAGCGAACGAAGCGGCACCGGGTGCACAGTCGATTGTTTCGGCACTGTCCACCGCGCTTTTCACGTTGTTGCTCCGTGCGCACCTGGAGCAGCAGCCTTCCACCAGCGACATTCTCGGATTGCTGGCGAATGCGCGGCTGGGGCCCTCGGTGATCGCCATGCTGGAGCGTCCGTCGGAGAGGTGGACCATCGAAATGCTTGCAGAACAATCCGCCATGTCGCGGGCCACTTACATGCGCGCGTTCAGCGCACTCACGACCGACTCGCCGATGAACCTGCTCGCCCGGATCCGCATGCAACTGGCCGGCACACTGCTGGCACGCACGCCGAAAAGTATCGGAGAGATTGCGGACGAGGTCGGGTATCAGTCGGAATCGGCTTTTAGCAAAAAATTCAAGGATGCCTATGGCGTAGGGCCGGGACGCTTCAGGCAATCTCGCACCTGAACCAACTTGTAGCCGCGCCCACGGTTGCCCCGGCTACCTCACGACGCTCGCCTTACGATTAAAAAACGTCTTTTTCGCATGCTAGGATGTTCAGCGGATATGTTCGGGTTTTGCCATGACCACGCTATATGACACCTTGAATGTCCCGGAACATGCGTCCGGTGACGAGATAAAACGAGCCTACAGGAAAGCCGCAATGCGCTGGCATCCTGACCGCAACGCGGGTCAGGAAACTACCGCACGCGCTGCGTTCCTGGACGTGCAGCACGCGTACGCCATCCTCTCCGACCCTGAGCAGAGGTGCGTGTACGACGAGGTATACGCGGAAGAGATGAAACGCCAGCAAGCGCTGCGGGAAGAGGCCGAGCGCCTGCAGGCAGAACGCGAAGCCGCTGCTCGCGCTGCCGAGGAAGCGTTATACGCGCGCATGGTCGCGCTGGCTATGCGCTTCGCCGACCAGGGATACAACCGCGATGTCGTGTTCGGCGTATTGCTCGGGCACGATTGCTGCGCGGAGCTAGCGCATCGGATCGCAGATAGTGTCCTCGCGCTCCATGCGTCACGGACCGCCAATCCTGCTGCGCAGGCGTCAGAGGAGGCTGCCGACCAGACCGACGATGCGCCACCGGAGCCGTCGCAAAGCGAGGAGGAAACGCAGCCCGCGTCGCATACGGGGTCGCATCCCTTATCCCATCTCTGGTTCCCGTTCTGGAATGCGTTGCGTTCCTGAGCCGGTTTGGCCGCTGCGGTGAACGACGTGGACGGATCGCGAATCAAGGGGCAGGGGTTGTTCTCTCCGATGGCCATGACTTTCCGTTAGCAGCGGGGGAGGGCCGGCGTTTCCCGGTGTTATCGACGAACAAAATCACTTTACGGAGGCACGATGGCAAACAAAACGTTGGACGAGCAGATCCGCTTGCATGCGTATTACTTGTGGGAAGCTGACGGTTGCCCCGAGGGCCGCGCGCACGATTATTGGCAGAAGGCGCGCACATTGCTCGAAAAGCAGCATGCTGCGTCGGCCGCTCCAATCGATGAAACGCGCGCCGTGGAACTGATGGTCGAGAAGGCGGCGAAGAAGCCGGCCAAATCGAAGACTGCAGCGACAACCCCAGGAAAAAAAGGGGTGAAGGTGACCAAGACGGACGGGAAGGATGCAGCGAAGCCGTCGAAGGAGACATCGGCTAAAGCGGCAGGAAAGCCGAAGTCAGTTGCCAAGGCCAACGACAAGCCGGCGAAAAAGAAAGCCGCCGGAAAGTCTGCTGCCGAGAAGCCCGCAACCAAGACGGTTGCAGCGAAGCCTGCGGCTCGCGCCACCGCGAAATCTAAATCTATAGATAAGGCGTGAGCGCGCACGAGTTTGCACCATGCATTTACGTGATCAACGGTTCGCGGGGCTGTCAGATGACAACGACGAAAAGAAAACTGCAACGGGATGTTTCGGAGTGGGGGTGCATGTAGGGACGGGGAGGTGTACCAGGCTGCATCGAGGAACTTGGGGGTAGGGAGGAAAACGACTCACCCTTACT
>NZ_JBAUSA010000706.1:0-2726 GCF_049581465.1 Caballeronia sp.
CCGGCGCGAGGAAGAACGCCGGTCGAGGAAAGCGCGCCATCATAGCGCCAAACGCCCCCTTCGGGACGACAACGCGGCCCGGCAAGCGGCACGACGGCCGCGTCGCGATGCGGCCGCGCCAGGCGCAACACGGCTTTCGGGCATCGTCAAAAACGTTTGAGCACTACTTTAAGCGATAAGCCGCACGCCGCGCACCGTTTCGTAGCAGGGGCGGCCAGGCGTTATCGAGACACTTCCGGGGTATAATCCGGGGCTTCCCAAAGCCAATTGCCGCATTGCTGCAAACGGCTTCTCGACGTCGCATTTCAGACGTCTCGACGTAAATCTAAGCACCGTCACAATGGCCCACTTCTCGTGTTTCCCCGGCGCTTCGGCCCTCTCCGATTTCCGTCAAACCCGCCTGCTCGAAACACTGACGCGCATTGATCCAAACATCGTCGGCGTGCGCGCGCAGTTCCTGCATTTTGTGAACTCGACTGAACCGCTGTCCGACGAAGACAGCAACCGCGTCCACGCACTGATGCACTACGGCACGCCGTTCGAGGCTCAGGACGAACGCGGCGCGGTTGAAACCTTCATGGTCGTGCCGCGCTTTGGCACGGTGTCGCCGTGGGCCAGCAAGGCAACCGACATTGCGCACCATTGCGGCCTGACGCAGGTCCGCCGGATCGAGCGCGGGGTCGAATACACGGTTGTGTTGAAGGGTGGGCTGCTCGGAACGGCAATCGGCGGCAAGAAGGCGCTATCGGCTCAAGTACGCGATGCAGTGGCCGCCGCCTTGCACGACCGCATGACTGAAAGCGTGGCGCCGTCGCGCGATCACGCGCTGCATCTCTTCGACGAACTCCCGGCGCAACCCCTGCAAGCCGTCGATATCCTCGGCCATGGCCGCGCGGCGCTGGAAACGGCGAACCTGGAGCTGGGCCTCGCGCTGGCGGACGATGAAATCGATTATTTGATCGATGCATTCACCACGCTGAAACGCAATCCGACCGACGTCGAACTGATGATGTTCGCGCAGGCCAATAGCGAGCATTGCCGCCACAAGATTTTCAACGGGCAGTGGACCATCGACGGCGAGCCGCAGGACAGTTCGCTTTTCAACATGATCCGCAATACCGAAAAGCTGAATCACGCCGGCACGATCGTCGCTTATTCGGACAACTCGGCAATCATGGAAGGCGGCACGGCCGAGCGCTGGTTCCCGCGTGGCGCGGACGAGCACTATGGCCGGCACGTCGAACTGACGCACACGTTGATGAAGGTCGAGACGCACAATCATCCGACCGCCATCTCGCCATTTGCAGGCGCGGCGACGGGTTCGGGCGGCGAAATCCGCGATGAAGGCGCGACCGGGCGCGGCGCACGCCCGAAAGCGGGCCTGGCTGGGTTCACGGTATCGAATCTCGATTTGCCCGATGCGCGCCAGCCGTGGGAAAACGCCCGCGACAGCGCGGTGCCCGTGCCGCAACGCAATCCCTCCGACTCACACGAGCCGTACGGACGGCCGGACCGGATCGCGTCGCCGCTGCAGATCATGATCGATGGCCCGATCGGCGCGGCTGCTTTCAACAATGAGTTTGGCCGGCCGAATCTCGGCGGCTATTTCCGTACCTATGAGCAGAACGCGGGTGGGCGTGTGCGCGGCTATCACAAGCCGGTGATGATCGCGGGCGGGATCGGCAATATTTCGGATCAGCACACGCACAAGATGGATCTGCCGCCCGGGTCGCTATTGATCCAGATCGGCGGGCCGGGCATGCGGATCGGCATGGGCGGCGGCGCGGCGAGTTCCATGGCGACCGGTGCGAACACGGCGCAACTCGACTTCGATTCCGTCCAGCGGGGAAATCCGGAAATCCAGCGGCGGGCGCAGGAAGTCATCAACGCTTGCTGGCAGCTAGGTTCTGACAACCCGATCTTGAGCATCCACGACGTGGGCGCCGGTGGGTTGTCGAACGCGTTCCCCGAACTGGTCGATGGTGCCAACAAAGGCGCGCGATTCGACTTGCGTCGCGTGCAGCTTGAAGAGTCCGGTTTGTCGCCGCGTGAAATCTGGTCGAACGAAGCGCAGGAACGTTACGTTCTTGCAATCGCGCCGGATTCCCTGCCCGCGTTCGAAGCCATTTGCACGCGCGAGCGTTGTCCGGTTGCCGTGGTCGGCGTGGCGACAGAAGAACGCCAGTTGAAACTGCTCGACGACCGGGGCGAAGCCAGCGGGCCACCCGTCGATATGCCGATGGAAGTCCTGCTTGGCAAGACACCGAAGATGCATCGCGACGTTCAACGTGAACAACTCGCGTTTGAACCCGTCAATGTCACGGGGATGGTGTTGTCGGAGATTGCGCTCAGCGTGCTCAAGCACCCCACGGTCGCAAGCAAGTCGTTCTTGATTACCATCGGCGACAGGTCGGTGGGCGGT
The DNA here is from genome assembly GCF_049581465.1 of Caballeronia sp. Classification (GTDB taxonomy): domain Bacteria; phylum Pseudomonadota; class Gammaproteobacteria; order Burkholderiales; family Burkholderiaceae; genus Caballeronia. Next base: position 2,423 of record NZ_JBAUSA010000706.1, read on the forward strand.
ACGACGGCGCGTGACCAGATGGTGGGTCCATGGCAAGTGCCCGTTGCCGATTGCGCGATCACTACCATGGATTACGCCGGCTATCGCGGCGAAGCGATGACCATCGCCGAGCGCACGCCGCTCGCGGTGATCGACGCGCCTGCATCTGGCCGCATGGCGGTGGGCGAAGCGGTGACGAACATCGCGGCAGCGCCTATCGAATCGCTGGGCAAGCTGAAGTTGTCGGCCAACTGGATGGCAGCGTGCGGCAGTCCTGGCGAAGATGCAGCGCTCTTCGACACCGTGAAGGCGATCGGCATGGAAC
>NZ_JBAUSA010000707.1:0-1707 GCF_049581465.1 Caballeronia sp.
CATTCCGGGTCGCCAGCGCACCATTGGATGCGTGAACAGATGGTTTCTGCGTTAAGCGCATTGCCGAATCCAGCAAGGACAAGCTGACCAAAAGGCAAAGAGCTCCAACGTACGATCAAATGTCGCCGCTCGGCACGGTACGGCCGCAGACAATCGTCGAGCAGTAGTTCAATGTCGGCAAATAGCGCTAAAGCCGCGAGTGACACCGGGCGATTTCGACTTCCCTCTCAGGGTCGGTTTATGCCTTTCGTATACCTGCTGCGATCAGCGATCGATTGAGGTCTGCGTCGGACCGGATTCGGGCCAGTTCCGGCCGCTCGTTCGTGCAGCCTCGCAGCGATTTCGGCGGCGGCTGCATTGACTGCGGACCATTACCATTCGTCGACGTCGTGGCGATATCCGCTGCGCTGGGTGGACTGGCGCGCAATATCTCAATGCCCAATTCCGCAGCGAAAGTTTACCTGTCTGTCATCTAGCCGGCGAGCGGTACGAACACCCGAGTTTAAGCTATCGGCGCATCTGACAGGATCTGCGTCGCGTCGATGACAGCGGGGGCGCACGCCCCCTACGAGCTATCAGAACAGGTGCTTGATACCGACCCGTGACACGAATTGCTTGTCGGACGACGATGTGCCCGCCAGTGCGATCGACGCCACGGTACCGGCACCATAGGCGCGCTGCCCGTGAAGATCAAGGTAAATGTCTGTGCTCTTAGACAAGTAGTAGTCAATGCCGCCAGACAACGTCAGCCAATGCGACGCGTCGAGCTTGTCATAGCTAACCTTTGTGGCCAGCACGACGTCCGGGAACGGACGGTATTCACCACCGACGTGGAGTACCTGGTCCTGCGCAGTGTTGTTCCCCAGTTTAAGACGGGTATTGGTATAGAGCGCCGACGCGCGCCACGAGCCAAAAGCGTACGCTGCACCGCCGCCGAGGATACGCTGGCTATCAACGAGTAAAGCGGTAGAAGGCACGATCGGCCGCCCGAACATCTCCGGTGCGCCCGTCAGGCCGATGTAGACGGGCGCGCCGTTGATGTCGGTGTAGTAGGCGCCGGCGGAAAAGCCCCCTCTGGCATATTGCACTGTGGCACTGAGCGCCCGGCCGGCGTTGGTCGTGGTGTTACCGGTATTAGAGGCGAAGCTGTACTGCATGCCCGCCGACAGGCCGCCGAAGCTGCGTGTCATGAATTGCACCGTGTTATTCAGGCGCTCACCCGAAACACGGTCGAGGTCGGCATTCTCCACGCTGTAAATGCCACAGGACAAACACGGGAGGAAATGGAGCATGTTGTAGCCGAAGTCGTACTGGCGCCCGAGCGTCAAATCTCCAATGGCCGCGTCGCCGAGTCCAACATAGGCCTGCTTGCCGAACAGCAGTCCACCTTGCCCCAACATGCCAGTGTCTACCGAGTAGCCGTTTTCGATCTTGAAGATGGCACGCATTCCGCCGCCAAGGTCCTCAGTGCCCGAAAAGCCCAGGGAGTTGTTCTTGTTGATGCCATCGGCCATGGCGACAGACGATTTCCCGCGCACGTTCGTCACGTATGTGACGCCGGCGTCGAGGCTGCCGAACATAGTCACACTCGACTGCGCGTACGCAGCCGTATTCAGGCTGGCCAGTACGAGGCCGGCGATGGTCCTTCGTTTCATGTCTTCTCCGTGGGTCGTTGGTCAATATTTTTGTACGTGCGCATCCCTGCCG
>NZ_JBAUSA010000708.1:0-1555 GCF_049581465.1 Caballeronia sp.
GCGCGCGCGGGTGCGCGAAACGGGTATTCCGCTGGTGTTCGTGAATTTGATCGGCGGCCAGGATGAGCTGGTGTTCGACGGCAATTCCTTCGTCATGAATGCGCAGGGCGAAGTCACGCTGCGGGCGCCGGCATTCGCGGAGGGGATGTACGCTGTGGACCTCGCGGTCGACGCGTCGGGGGTGGTCAAGCCCCTGCCGGGCGACATCGTGCCGCTGCAAAGCCAGGAAGAGAGCGTGTATGGGGCGCTGGTGCAGGGCACGCGCGACTATGTGGACAAACATCGCTTCCCTGGTGCCGTATTGGGCTTGTCGGGCGGGGTGGATTCGGCTCTGACCTTGGTGATTGCGGTTGATGCACTGGGAGCGAACCGGGTTCATTCGGTGTCCATGCCTTCGCGCTACACCTCACAGATGAGCAAGGACGATGCCGCGCTGCAAGCGAAATGGCTCGGCGTCGAGCACAGCGAGATCTCCATCGAGGGCATGTTCGAGGCGACTCTGGGCGCGCTCAAAGAGGAGTTCGCCGGCCGCGCGCCCGACACCCCCGAGGAGAATATCCAGGCGCGCTGCCGCGGGGTGCTGCTGATGGGCATTTCCAACAAGACCGGCAAGATGCTGCTCACCACGGGCAACAAGAGCGAGATGTCGGTGGGCTATGCCACGCTGTACGGCGACATGGCCGGCGGCTTCGCGCCCATCAAGGATTGCAGCAAGTTACTGGTGTACCGGCTTTGTGCCTGGCGCAACGCGCAATCGCAGGTGATCCCGCAGCGTGTCATCGAGCGAGCGCCGTCGGCGGAGCTGCGCCACGAGCAGAAGGACACGGACAGCCTGCCGCCCTATGAAGTGCTCGACCCGATTCTCGAGGCCTTCATCGAAGAGGATTTATCGGTGGACCAGATTGCGGCGCGCGGCTTCGATCGGGCCACCGTGGGGCGCATATTGGATCTGGTGAAGCGCAATGAATACAAGCGCCGCCAGGCGCCCCCCGGCGTGCGTGTAAGCGGCAGGGCGTTCGGACGGGATTGGCGGTATCCGATTACGAGTGGCTATAAGTCGCGGTAGAAGATCTTCCTGCGATCAAATTATTCGCGTTGGAAGTATTTCCGCGCGAACGGCGCATTTTTTCGGCTCGTCGGCGAAAGCGGGCTTTTGCATACTGCGCTAGTCGGTTCGGTTTCTCGGAACTCAACGTCCGATACTCGGTTACCGCTTGGCATTCGAAGTTTTTGACATACAATCGGCATACATCGTATGATCTGGGGATCATGGGAATACTTACTGTGCGTCTCACTGAAGAGGAAGAGCGTCTACTCGCTCGGCGCTCGCGCAAAGCCGGTATGAAGAAGGCAACCTATGTGCGCCAACTGATCCGCGAAGAGCCTTTTGTCACGGCTTCCGACGTACTAACCGATGCTGCTCAGCGAATGGGTGATTCGCGTTTGCGAGTGTCGCGCAAATGAGAAAATGCCTGCTCGATTCTTCGTTTCTGATCGATTTGCTCAACGAAATGGCGGCAGGTGAGGCTGGGCCGGCGCTGGATTGGCTACGGGG
>NZ_JBAUSA010000709.1:0-26408 GCF_049581465.1 Caballeronia sp.
GCCTTGGGTCGGTTGCGGAAACTACTCGGGGGGCCTGGATCCAAGCAAAAGTATATCGACCAGCCTCGTTGCACTTTGCTGCCAGTCCGGCGCTGACGCGACATTCGAAACGCCGACGAGAGCGCGAAGCAGATCCAATGGTTCAAGATCGGGCCGGATGTCGCCATTCGCGATTGCGCGCGCAACGAGCAACTGGATTGCGTCCTTGATCTGCGCGCCGGACGATTCGAATAGCTTTGTCGGTCCTCCGACGATCGAATTTAAAGCTGGCGCGATGATCTTTTTCGTAGCGATGTAGTCGATGAAGAGCAACATCCAGGATCGCAATGCATCGAGCGGCGGCAGCGAATCGGACAGTCTTCGCTCCTCGTCCGCAAGCTTCGCCACCTCGGCACGGTAGACGCTCTCCAGGAGTGCCTCGCGCGTAGGAAAGTGCCTGTACAGCGTACCTACGCCAACGCCCGCCCGGCGAGCGACGTCCTCCAGGCTGATATCGCCCCCGGCGCGCGTGAATGCTGTTTTCGCTTCTTCAAGGATGCGTTCGCGATTGCGCAGCGCGTCGGCTCTAGGTTTTCGTTCTTTTGATGTCGAATCGTTCATTTGCACGTTGAATGCTTGCAAACGGAGGGTGACTCCGTTTAGTATTTAAAAAAGCGGAGGAGGGCTCCGTTTTTATCCCAGACTGGGAATGACGTCAACTTTCATTGTGCTGGAGAGGCGGAAATGACTGAGAAATTTGGGGCGAATTCGACGACGGACGACGTGCTTGCGGGCGTCGACCTTCATGGCAAGCGAATTCTTGTGACAGGTGTGTCCGCGGGACTGGGCGTAGAGACGGCGCGGGCGTTGGCAGTGCGCGGGGCCAGCGTTATCGGCGCGGCCAGAGATCTGGAAAAAGCGAAGCAGGCGATCGCTGACGCGCGGCGCGAGGCCGTCGTAGCGGGCGGCAGTATCGAGTTGATTGCGCTCGATCTAGCGAGCCTTAAGAGCGTCCGGGCTTGTGCCGACAGGCTGCTGGAGGACGGCAAACCTATCGACGTCATTATCGCGAACGCGGGTGTGATGGCAACTCCCTTCGGCAAGACAGCGGATGGATTCGAGACGCAGTTCGGTACGAACCATTTGGGGCATTTCGTGCTGGTGAACCGCCTGGCGTCGCTGATTCCATCTGGCGGTCGAGTGGTCATGCTCGCGTCGTCGGGGCACCGTTTCTCGGACGTGGATCTCGACGACGCCAACTTCGAGCGCACAGCTTACGATCCGTTCGTTGCATACGGGCGTGCCAAGACGGCGAATATCCTCTTTGCGGTGGCCTTCGATCAGCGACATCGGGCGCGCGGCGTACGCGCAGCCGCAGTTCATCCCGGCGGCATTCACACGGAACTCGCCCGCCATATGGACGAAAGCCAGATGACGGCGCTGCTCGAGAGGATCAACACTCAGCTTGAGTCAGAGGGGAAGGGGCTGTTTCAGTTCAAGACCGTGCCACAAGGGGCGGCGACTTCCGTCTGGGCCGCGGTGGTGGCGTCAGCCGGCGACGTCGGAGGTCGATACTGCGAGAACTGCCATGTGAGCGAAACCGTTGCCGACGATGTTGTCATTACGCCCGTCAGCGAAGGCGTTCGACGCTATGCGCTTGACGCTGCAGGTGCTGACGCGCTCTGGCGCAGAAGTGAAGAAATGGTTGGCGAATCGTTTTGACACGACGCTTTGAACGCCGTTGAAACGGTGCCCCGCCGCGCACGTGTAAATGCTTTTGTCGCGGCGACGGCTTCCAGATCGACTTGAACGCCTGCAGCGTGTCCTTCCATCATTGCGTCTGCATCGGGCCCGGGGGGCGACGGCCCGCGGCCGAGGCGCTGCGTTTCAAGCGTTTCGAGGTCAATGAATACCGGCTGCGGAATGAAGTAGTGCGAATCGATCAAATCATTGCCGTTCACCGGATCGTGGCTGAGACTTTGCGCGACTGCTGCCTCATTGACGGCGAGGTCAGCGCAATGGAGCCGCTCGTCGGTCATCCCGATTGAGCCCGCCGTCGCGTTTCGCGCGTGATATGCGGGGGACGGCAATAAGCAATGCGCGGAGTGTGGCCTTCAACACAGACGCCGCGGGCAATGGGCGTACTCTACCTGTCGTGTCCTCAGGTAACGCCTACGCCTATCAAACACACTGGATTCATCCTATGTATGTCGCCAACTACGCGCTTATCGATGACATCCAGAACACGGCTGGCGAGAACCATGCCGACATGGTGACAGCGACTATCAACAACTACATGTCGCAGTATGGTTTTTCGTCGAATCAGACACAGGCTTTCCAGTTTCCCGATTCGTGGACCACAGAATCCATTCAGATAAATTTCGATGTAGCCTCCATCACATCGCCCGTTGTCAACAATAGCTGGGCGAGTCTGGCTGCTTCGCATTCGCCGGACGCATGGTTAAATGGCAATCCTGCCGTATATAGCGCGTTGGAAGGCGCATTCCTGAGCGGCAAGACCATGGTCTTTGCCGCTGGAAATGACGGTGCGAGTAGCCCAAATGAAGTGTCGTTTGATGCATCAACGCCATTCGTGATCAGCGTGAGCGCGATGGATCTGGACCCTAACGGCCACGAGCAATTGGCGTGGTATAGCAGCGCCAGTCCGGCCATGACGAATTACGTCACCCTGGGCACGGTCGCGAATTACCCGCAAAACCCTACCGCCATCGGCACGTCATTCGCCGCGCCGCGTATCACCGCACTCATATCCATGCTCGATGCCGAGTATGGAGGCCAGCTTACGCAGTCCGACATTCATACGATTCTTGATCAGGGCAGCATCGGCGAGAACGAGGCGCAAGAAAACCAGCCGAACATGCCGACGTATGTCTATCACGTCATTGACGACACGACGTTCGGCAATATCCTGCACATGCAGTACACACCTGGCGAATGTACGCTACGCATGGAAGTGTCGGGCCTGTACAACCTGCTTCTTGATCGAGTAGCTGACACGGGCGGATTGAATTTCTATACCAATCGCGCCGCAACGCAAGGACTCGGCGTTGTTGACGCGCAATTGAAGGCTAGCCCTGAGTACCAAACAGTGTCCAGCCACGCCATCAATGAAGTCGGTCTCATGGAAGATGTGCAGGCCATGTATCACGTCTTCCTTGGCCGAGAATCGGATGACGGCGGTTTGGCTTGGTGGGTGGATCACATCGCGCACGGCAACACGCCCACCAATCAGCAAATCTTGATCACCGGCCAGCACATCGATATCAGCCAATACGAACAGGCGTTCGTAGCCGCAGCTGGTCAGCATCTCCCGTCGTGGTTCTAAGCAGAACTCGTCAGATAATTTTCCTGACCTGACGCTAAACCCCACCTCGTTCGGTAATGCGGTTCAGTTAAGCCAGGACGGCATATTTGTTTGTGCAACAAGAAGTGTATGGTCCCTGTGGCCAGACGGGGCGCTGATTTCATCCGTTCCTGCCAGGTGTAACCCGGCTGTTCTCGGTCAACGAGGCCCCGCGCACTCGGATATTCTTAGCCAATGTGATCCCATGATCGCTGATCTAATCAGCTCCGGCGTCGGATGTATTCGGGCCGCTACAGCTAGCGTTTCTGCTTGTTCCCGTGCCGCAAAAGGAGTGCTTCATGCTGACGCTTTATTCCTATCCGGACCTCTTCGGCGTCGCCGATAACAATCCGTTCGGTCTGAAGGTGTTCGCGTTCATGCGGTTGTCGGGGCTCAACTTCGAGCATCGTCACGTCCTCGACACGAGCCTCGCGCCGCGTGGGCAGTTGCCGTATCTCATCGATGGCGACGATACGATCGGCGACAGCGACAGCATCATCGCTCATTTGACGCGTCGGTACGATCTACGCATCGACCGCGCGCTTTCGACGGGACAATTGAATCTCGACTTCATGGTCCGGCGAACGCTTGACGACCTGTACTGGACGATGAGCTTTTCACGCTGGCGCGACGAGCGCTTCTGGCCGTCCTTTCGCGACGCCCTTCTCGCCGCGCACTCCGACCTATGCGCGAGCGATCTTGACGCCGCGCGCGAATACAACCGGTTGCGGTATCACTATCAGGGCATCGGCCGCTATGAGCCGGAGCAGATCTATGCGAGGGGTATCGACGATCTGCGCGTCGTGGCGGACCTGCTCGGCGACACCGGTTATGTTTTCGGCCCCGCTCCAGCCACCGTTGACGCAGCGATCTATGGTTTCGTCGCCAATATTTACTTCTACGAAATCGACACGCCGTTAAAGCGGTACGTGCTCTCGCGCCCGGCGCTCGTGCGCCATTGCGAGGCCATTCATCAGCGGATCGGCTCGCCTCAGAGGGTATCCTCTTGAGGTGAAACCAAGTAGACCGAGCTTCACCTCAATTGCCTGTTTGGACGAAACCATGCTGACAATCGACGACATCCGGGCGATTCCACTGTTTTCAACACTCCCTGACGATGAACTGGAACATCTCGCGCACTCGTGCGCAGACCTGCATCTGTGCGCGGGTGAGTTCGCGGTCCATGAAGGTGGAGAGCGCGCACTGTACGCCGTTGTGTCCGGCAAGATGGAAGTCATCAAGACGTTCGACGGTATCGAGCGCACGCTGGGCTGGCGTCTGCCCGGAACCATCTTTGGCGAAGTGCCGCTCGCGCTGAGTTCACCGTTCCCAGGTGCCTATCGGGCCGCGGAGCCGTCGCGTGTCATGCGCGTGGACGCTCAGCGTTACTACATACTTGCTGCGGCGTCGCCGGAAATTGCGTTCAAGATGGGCGCCCTTGCGCGTGAGCGGATTGGCGGACTGCAGGGCCTCTCCGCCGAGCCACCCAAGGCCCGCGTGACCATGATTGGAAGTCGCTGGGACACCGCCTGTACCGCGCTGCGCCAGTTCCTTGCCCGCAACCAGATCAGCTACGACTGGATGACACCGGATGCGCCCGAAGTGACGGCGCGCTGGCCTGGAACCTGCCCGCCAGAGCAGGATTGCCCGGCATTGCGACTGGTCGACGGGACGGTGCTGAACAGACCTACGACACGAGAGCTTGCAGAGTTGCTAGGTCTGCAGACACAGCCTCGCCTCGCCGAATACGACACGATGATCATTGGTGGCGGACCGGCCGGTCTCGCTGCGGGAGTGTACGGTGCGTCTGAAGGCTTGCGTACTGTGGTGCTGGAGCGCGAAGCACCGGGCGGGCAGGCCGGGACCTCCTCGCGGATTGAGAATTACCTCGGCTTCCCCAACGGCGTGTCGGGCGACGAACTGGCGAGCCGTGCACTGCAGCAAGCAAGGCGGCTCGGCGCAGAGATTCTGGTGACACGGTCTGTCGATCGAATCGATGTCGCCGGCCGTAGCGTTCACCTCGACGGAGGTGGCATCGTCCGGGCGCGAACGATCATCCTCGCGACTGGCGTAACGTGGCGCCGCCTCGCGATTGACGGCTTCGACCGGTTTATCGGTAAAGGCATTTACTACGGCGCGTCACGCAGCGAAGCGAGCGCTACTCACGGACTCGACGTCTATCTGATCGGTGGTGGCAACTCGGCCGGCCAGGCAGCGTTGTACTTTGCCAATCATGCGCGCATGGTTACGCTTGTCCTGCGAGGCGATTCGCTGGAGAAGAGCATGTCTCGCTACCTCGTCGAGCAGCTTCGTGGGAAGTCAAACGTAGGGGTGCAACTGCGATCGGAAGTAGTCGGTGCACACGGCGATACCCATCTGACAGCGATCGACTTACGCGATGGGTCGAGTGCAGAGGTGCGTCGACACGACTGCGGCGCATTGTTCGTGTTCATTGGCGCCGACGCAGAGACGGAGTGGTTGCCGGAGGAAATCGCACGCGATGTGCGCGGATACGTTCTCACCGGCGACGACGTCGTCAAGGCGGGACGCTGGTCCCATAGCCGGGATCCCTACCTCCTCGAATCGAGTGTTCCTGGCGTGTTTGCCTGTGGGGATGTGAGATTGAGCCCGGTGAAGCGCGTCGCTTCAGCGGTCGGCGAAGGCAGCATGGCGATCGCGTTCGCCCACAAATATTTGCAGCACGACGCCAGATAGCTGATTACGCGCTGACGAGTTCAAGCAGTTTGTTCGTGGTGTTCCAGTTTCGGGTGGTGGCCTGGGTGCCGAGCAGCCTCTCGATAAAACTGTTGTTTAGCTTGGTGCGTCCGTAGCCGTTCGGGCAGTACACGTAGACCACCTGCTTGCCGAGCGCGTACTCGTCGGGTAGGTAGTCGCGCGACGCCGCGCTGGCCATTTTCTTTCCGGCGGTCTTCAGGAACGTAAAGTGAAGCTTCGTCGAGTCGTAATCCTGCCAGCCCTTGGGAAGCCCTTGAATCGCAGCCGATAGATCGGCGCCGGTCCACGCAATCACCGTAACGTCCGCGTAACCGAAACGGCTCGCGATCTCCCGCTCGATGGTCGATTCCACTTGCGCGGCCTTAAGCGTCGAATCGAGGATCAGATTGCCGCTCTGTAAATAGCTGACGGCATTCTGAAATCCCGATTCGGCGCACATCGCCAGCAGCTCTTTCATCGACACCTTGCGATGACCACTGACATTGATCCCTCTGAGCAGACACACATAGCGCATGGTAACGAGGCCGATCCAGGTGTAAGGGAGGAGACACGAATTCAAGCCGTCGCGATATCGGTGAGTTCGTGCGATGTACGAGCCCGTAGACGCGGCGTCACGAAGTCGAGGAAAGCACGCAACTTCAAAGGCAGGGGCGCTTGTCCTTTATGCACAAGATTGATCGGCAATGGCGCCGACTCAAAAGCGTCGAGCACGACGTTAAGCGCGTTGTCGCGTATAGCGTCTGCGACCTGATAGGACAGCACACGTATCAGTCCAACGCCAAGAATTGCGGCGGCGATAGCTGCATCCGCCGTATTGACTGCAAGCCGTGAACGAACGGGCACGGACAGCTCCGACTTGCCGGACCCGAAAACCCACGCGCGCATCGATGCAAGGACCTCGAAGGTGATGCACTCGTGCCCGTCGAGATCGCGTGGTTTGTCGGGCACGCCATGCGTTGCCAGATAGGCCGGACTTGCACAGATAACCCGGCGAACCGTTCCGACTCCCATTGCCATCAGCGTGCTATCCGGCAATTCGCCGATGCGGATCGCGACGTCGGCGTGCTCGTCCATCAGATGCACGACGCGGTCCGTGAACACAAGCCGAATGTCGATCTCCGGATAGTGCGCGAGAAATTCGGCAACCACCGGCACCACGTGCAAGCGCCCGAAAACGACGGGCGCGGTGACCACGAGCTCGCCCTTGGGCGAGGCGTATTCACCTGTCGCAGCGCGCTCGGCTTCTCCAATTTCTTCGAGAAGGCGCCGGCAGGCGGCCACGTACGAACTCCCGGCTTCCGTCAACGAAAGTTGTCGCGTCGTGCGGTGAAGCAGACGCGTCTTCAGATGCGATTCCAGTTCCCCAACCTTGCGGCTGACCGTTGCCAGCGGCATGCCGAGGCGACGCGCGGCAGCCGACAGACTGCCCGCATCAACGACCGCGACGAGGATAGACATGGATTCAAGACGATTCATCGGCGCCTATCAAATAATGGAAGGATGATTCCCGATCGTGAGGGATTCTCTTCGTAGATGCAAGTGCGTAAGGTTCGCAATCAACCTCTGGATCGCAGCGTCTCGCTGCAGATACCGGAGACATTGAAGATAAAAAGGAGAATGCCGTGCACGGCCAGCCCACCACACCCACTAGTCCAACACCCCCCGCGGTAGCGTCGCGCGGCAAGATCGTCATGATGGCGATCATCGCTGGTGCGGTGATCACCAACATCTATTGCACCCAGCCGATCCTGCCGTTGATCAAAGCGGGCTTTGGGGTCGACCTGACAACAGTCGATCTCGTCGCCGCTGCGGCGCTGCTTGGCTTCGCGACCGGGCTTGCGTTGCTATTGCCGCTTGGCGACCGCTTCGACCGGCGCAAGCTGGTACTCGGCCAGATCGCATTCGCCTGCGTTTTCGCCATCGCGGCTGCGATCTCGCCCAGCATCTGGACGTTGATCGCGGCTTCCTTTGGGCTGGGCATTGTCAGTTGCGTGCCACAGCAACTCGTACCGTTCGCGGCCGTCATGTCGTCGCCTCACCAGCGAGGGCGCAACGTCGGGACGGTCGTCAGCGGCATCATGGTCGGCATCCTGCTCGGTCGCACGGTAGCAGGCCTGGTCGGTGCCGCTTACGGGTGGCGCGCGGTCTACGGGATGGAAGCGGCGTTCATGGTGCCGGTCTTTATCGCCGCGGCTATGCTCCTGCCGCAGGGTGTGCCCTCAACAAACCTTTCCTACGGACGCCTACTCGGTTCGCTCTGGCCACTGGCGCGGGACCATCGTCCGATTCGTGAATCGATGATGATCCAGGCGCTCCTGTGGGCCTGTTTCAACGCCTTCTGGGTCAATCTGGCGGCGCTCCTTGCCACCGGACCCTGGCACCTTGGCAGCGCATGGGCGGGCGGCTTCGGCATCATCGGCGCGGCCGGCGCGTTTGCCGCTTCACTCGGCGGCCATCTCTCCGACCGGCGCGGGACCCGCCATGTCATTGGGTGGAGTATCGGCATTGTTACGCTGGCCTACCTGCTTCTCTCCGGCGCGAATTCGTCGCTGACCTTGCTCGTGATCGGCGTCATTGTGCTGGATATCGGTGTGCAGGCGGGGTTGGTATCTAATCAGACTCGCGCGTTCGCAGTCGATCCAAAAGCACAGGGCCGCATCAACAGCCTCTATATGACGGCCACCTTCTTGGGCGGCGCCATCGGTGCGACGGTCAGCGGCTGGCTGATGACCCGCTTTGGCTGGAACGGCATCGTCGTCTTTGGTGTCGTGCTCGGGCTCGTTGCTTCTGCAATCCACTGGATCGGTGCTCCTCGCAGGACAGGAGGACGGACTAGTCCGGATGCCGACGCGGCTATCTAGGCGAAGCGGGATCTCATCGAACCCGGATTGATGTAAGGCACAAGGGAATCTGTTAGCCGGAGGGCGCCGCCAGTTGCGGTTGCCACCGGCTTTCGTGGTTTGCGGCATGCTGCACCGCCCGTTCCAGCACACTTCAATATGCGATGAAACGTTGACCGCCTTGGCGCCTTTACAGTTGTCCTCGGCGTGCAGGGAATAGTACTTTGTGACGCCGCAATCTATCCAAGTGAGGACGCGCCATGAACCCGACTATCGATCCATCGATCACTCATATCTACGAGGCATGGCACGATACCGTGCGCAAGAGGGATCTGGAAGGCACTGCCGCGCTCTATGCGAAAGACGCCATCCTCGAGACTCCGCTAGCGCTGGCTGTCTATCCCGATCGACGGTCGGGCCTGATTCATGGCCGTATCGCGATCAAGACATTCTTCGAAGACGGCCTTCGCAAGTTCCCGAGCGATCTTGCGCAGTGGTATCGAACCGGCACGTTTTTCGCAAACGGTCAGCAATTGACGTGGGAATACCCGCGCAAAGCACCTAGGGGTGAGCAGGTCGATCTCATGGAAATGATGGAGATCGAACACGGCCTGATTCAATGCCATCGCGTGTATTGGGGGTGGTACGGCGTGCGGCTATTGACCCCCGCGCTCGCAAGCAACAACGCGAGCGCAATCTGAGCGCGTTCAGCACGGGCATGAACGAGTTGCGGGCCGATGGACCGTAGCGAAGAACGTGCAGCTTCCACCGAACGTTCGTCAATCAGTCGCAGCTCCGGTATAAGCCTTTGCTTCGCCCGCGGGCGACACGATCAGCGACGACGCCAGCAGCGACTGTGTATAAGGATGCGATGGCGCGTGCAATACATCGAGCGTATCGCCGGCTTCGACGATGCGTCCCGACTTCATCACGATCACGCGATGCGCCATGGCTCGCATTACCGCCAGATCGTGCGTAATGAACAAATAGGTTAGCTCGTATTTCTTCTGCAGGTTTGTCAGCAGATTCAGCACTTGCTTCTGGATGGATACGTCGAGCGCGCTGGTGGGTTCATCGAGCACGAGCAACTCCGGCTGGACCGCCAGTGCTCGCGCAATCGCAATACGCTGGCGCTGGCCACCGGAAAACTCGTGCGGATAGCGAAGCATCGAGGCGGCAGGCATGCCGACTTCCTCCAGCAGTCCGCCGATGCGTGCGCGGCGCGCTTTGGCATCCATGTCGGGCTGATGCATGGTCAGGCCTTCGCCGATGATCTGTTCCACCGTCATGCGTGGCGACAACGAGCCGAACGGATCCTGAAACACAACTTGCATGCGCGAATAAAGCGCCCGGCGAGAACGCTGGGTTTTCAGCGTAGAGAGCGGCAGGCCGTCAATATAAATATGACCGGCAGCCGGTTTCTGCAGGCCGAGCACGGTCGCCGCGAGCGTCGATTTGCCCGACCCCGATTCGCCGACGATGCCAAGCGTTTCCCCGCGCCGGACGCTCAGGTCGACGTCGTGCACTGCGCGAAAGGTGGAGCGCCCGAACAGGGAGCGCCAACCCTTCGCAGACGTGCTGTAGTCGACGGCCAGTCCCTGCACTTCCAGCAAACAACGCGCATTCGGCTCGACCCGCTCCACCGCGCGTTGCGGCTCGCTGTCCAGCAGACGTTGGGTATAGGGATGTTGCGGGTTGGAGAACAACGCTTCGGTCGTATTGGTTTCGACCAGCACGCCCTTTTCCATCACCGCAACCCGTTGCGCGAAACGCTTCACCAGATTCAGGTCATGCGTGATGAGCAGCACGGCCATGCCGCGCTCCGCTGCTTCCTGCTCCTGCAACTCGATCAACAGGTCGACGATCTGCTGGCGCACGGTGACGTCGAGCGCAGTGGTCGGTTCGTCAGCAAGCAGCAGGCGGGGCCGGCACGCGAGCGCCATCGCGATCATCGCGCGTTGCCGCTGGCCACCGGACAGTTGATGAGGAAAACTATCGATACGACGCTCCGGCTCCGGAATGCCGGTGCGCGTGAGCAACTCAATGCCGCGCTGGCGCGCAGCGTTTGGCCGCAAGCCTTCGTGCAGGCGCAAACTTTCGGCGATCTGCTTGCCGATCGTGAATAGCGGATTGAGCGCTGTCATCGGTTCCTGAAACACCATCGCCACATCGGCGCCGCGCAGGCCGCGCATTTGCTGTTCGGTTTTCTGCAGCAGGTCTTCGCCGTCGAGCAGGATGCGGCCGCTTAGTTGGGCCTGCTCGATAAGGCGCAGGATCGACAACGCAGTGACGCTCTTGCCGGAACCCGATTCGCCGACGAGCGCGACGCGCTCGCCGCGCGCAATCGAGAGGCTGAGTTCATGCACCGCGATCGTGTCGCCGAAACGCACGGAGAAGCGGTCGAGCTCGAGTAATGGCCGGTTCGGTTTCGCTTCACTCATCGCGGACCTCCGCCGAAGGCTGAACCACGCGAGCGGGTATCGAGCGCATTGCGCAACGCGTCGCCCATGAAGGTCAACAGCAGCAGCGTGATCACCAAAGCGGAGAATGCCGAAATCGAAATCCACCAGGCGTCGAGGTTGTTCTTGCCTTCCTGAAGCAATTCGCCAAGGCTCGGCGTGGGCGGCGGAACGCCAAGCCCAAGGAAGTCGAGGCTGGTCAGCGACAGGATCGCGGCGCTCATGCGGAACGGCAGAAAGGTAATCACCGGCGTCAGGCTATTGGGCAGCACATGGCGCCACATGATCTGCCAGTTCGAGAGGCCCATGGTGCGTGCCGCCCTCACGTAATCGAGGGAGCGGTTACGCAGGAATTCGGCGCGCACGTAGTCGGAGAGCACGAGCCAGCCGAACATCGAAAGAAGAATAAAGAGCAGCCACAGCGTGGGCTCGAAGATCGAGGCGAAGATGATCAGCAAATACAGGTCCGGCATCGAACTCCATATTTCGATCAGACGCTGGCCGATCAAGTCCGTGCGTCCGCCGTAGAAACCCTGCACCGCGCCCGTCAATACGCCGATCAGGACGCCCGACACCGTCAGCGCAAGCGCCATCAGCACCGAGAGGCGGAAACCGTACAGCAGCCGCGCAAGCACGTCGCGGCCGAATTGATCCGTGCCCAGCCAGTTGCTCCTGGTGGGCGGCGCGGGATAGGGGTGCGCCGCGAAATAGTCGATCGTGTCGTAGTAGAAATGATTCGGCGGATAGATCGCAAAGTTGCCGTTCGATTCGAGCCGCGAACGGATATACGGATCGAGGTAGTTCGCGCGCGCCGGAAAATCGCCGCCGAAGATCTTCTCCGAATAATCCTTCGCAATCGGAAAGTAATAGTGCGCGTCATAGCGGACGATCAACGGACGATCGTTGGACAGCACCTCGCCCAGCATGCTGATGACGAACAACGAGACAAAGATCACGAGGCTCCAGTAACCAAGCCGTTGCTGCTTGAAGCGCAGCCATGTGCGTCGCCATGGGGATGGCGATGCCGCGTGCGCCGCACTGGACATGTCAGCGGTCCAGGCGGTTGAATTGGATGCGGGGGTCGACGAGGACATAGCAGACGTCAGCAATGAGTTTGGTTACGAGGGCGATCAGCGTGAACAGAAACAGCGAACCGAGGACGACTGGATAGTCACGGCGAATCACCGAGTCATACGAAAGTTGACCCATGCCGTCGAGTGAGAACAGGGTTTCAATCAGCAGGTTGCCGTTCAGGAAGGCGCCGACAAAGGCTGCCGGCAAGCCGGTCAGCAAAGGAATCGCAGCGTTGCGCAGCACGTGCTTCCACAGCACGTCGCGCTCCGGCGCCCCTTTGGCGCGTGCCGTCAACACGTATTGACGGCCTATCTCCTCGAGAAAAGTGTTCTTGGTCAGGATCGTGACGATCGCGAAGTTGCCCACCACGGAAGCCGTGACCGGCAGCACGATGTGCCACAAATAATCGAGCACCTTGCCGAAGGTACTCAGGGTGCTGAAATTATCCGAGGTGAGGCCGCGCATGGGAAACACCTGCCAGAAGGTGCCGCCGCCGAACAGCATCATTAACAACACGCTCAATACGAAGCCTGGAATTGCGTAACCGGCGAGCACGAGTACGCTCGTGACCGTGTCGAAGCGCGAGCCGTTGCGCACGGCTTTCGCAATGCCCAACGGCACCGATATCAGGTACGTGAGCATCACCGTCCAAAGCCCGAGCGTAATCGACACCGGCAGCTTCGATTTGATGACGTCCCACACGCTGTCATGCTGATAGTAGGACTGGCCGAGGTCAAACGTCGCGTAGCGCTTGAGCATCAGGACGTAGCGTTCGAGCGGCGGTTTGTCGAAGCCGAACTGCTTCTTGATCTGCTCCAGTTGCTGGGGATCGACACCCTGGCTGCCGTGATAGCCGCCGCCACCGGACCCCGCCTCTCCTCCGCGACCCGCGCCGTGACGGAGTTGCGTCATCACCTGTTCGACCGGCCCACCGGGCACGAACTGCGTGACGACAAAAGTCAGCGTGACCACGCCGAGCAGCGTCGGCACCATCAACAGCAATCGTCTGAGAATGTAGGCAAGCATGCTGTTCCTCAGTGGGCCGCAGCCGTGTTTGAGCCAGCGGACTGCGCCGCCTGGGTCGTTTGAGTGGCCTGAGCGCCCGGTGCTTTCGCGTACCAGTAGTCCATGACCCAGTCTTCGTATTGATAGGACGTGGGCACGATCTTCGGAAAGCCGAGCGTGGTCTTGTAGCCGATGCGCGCGCTGGGTGCGTAGTACTCCGGAACCAGGTAAAACGAATAGATCAACACGCGATCCAGCGCGCGGGTCGCGGCTTCCAGATCGTCGACATTGGTGGCTGCGAGCGCGGAGTGAATCAGCGAGTCGACCGCCTTCGAACGCACGCCCATATAGTTCTCGGCCCCGACTTCGGAGGCGGCCGCACTGCCGAAGCGGCGCGTCAGCTCAGCGCCGGGAATCGTGACGGGCCCATAGATGAAGGTGGTCATGTCGTAGTCGAAGTTATCCAGACGCTTCTGGTACAACGCGCTGTCGATTTCGCGCATATGGGCCTGGATGCCGAGCATGCCGAGCGCCTGCATATACGGCAGGAGCAAACGATCCATGCCGGGCTGATCGTCCATGATTTCGATCGTCATCGGCGTACCGTTGGCGTCGCGCAATGCGCCGTCGCGATAGTGCCAGCCGGCTTGCGCCAGCAGATCGACCGCGACGCGCAAATTACCGCGCAAGGAGTTCGGTGGAACCGTGTTGGGTTGCTTGAGCATCGGACCGAACACTTCAGGCGGCACGCTACTGCGCAGTGGTTCGAGCAGCGCCAGTTCCTTCTGGCCCGGCATGCCGGTGGCACCGAATGGACTTGCCGCGAAATAGCTGTTGGTGCGCCGGTATTGGTCGTGCATCATCATCCGGTTCATCCAGTCGTAGTCGAATGCCAGCGTCAGGGCATGACGCACGCGTGCGTCCTGGAACATCGGCTTGCGCGAATTCATCAACAGGCCCTGCATCTGTGCGGGACCGTCGGGGAATTCGGCCTTCTTCAACAGCCCATTGTCGAAGTTCTTGCCGACATATTTGCGCGCCCACTGCGTAGCGCCGTATTCGACAATCACATCCGCGTCGCCCGCCTTGAAAGATTCCAGTTGCGTGTAGTGGTCGCGGTACAGATTGAAGGTGATGTGCTCGAAACGGAACATGCCGCGTCGCGAGGGCAGATTCGCTGCCCAGTAAGCAGGATTGCGGCGATACGTGATTTGCTTGTCGTTCTTGCGCGCCTCGATCAGATAGGGGCCACTGCTGATCGGTGGTGTTGCCGAAATCTGGTCGAATGGTAGACGTTTGCCGTTAGCCTGCATGCCCCACTTCGGCGAGAAGATGGGCAGGTCGCCGGCGATCAGGGGCGCGTCACGCTCGGGATGTTTGAAGTCGAAGCGGATCGTTTGCTTATCGATCACCGTCGCGCTTTTGATCACCGAGAATTGTGCGTTGAAAAGGGGCGACGCTTGGGGGCTCGTCAACGTGTCGAACGAATATTTGACGTCGGCGGCGGTGATCGGGTCGCCGTTCGAGAAGCGTGCGGCGGGATTGATATGGAACGTGGCCGAGCTCAGGTCCGGTGCGACCTCTACATCGTCAGCGATCAGCGGATATTCGGAGGCCAGTTCATCCCAGCTACGCTGCATCAGCGTATCGAACATCAGGTTCTGGATGTCGGGCGCGGGCGCGCCACGCACCAGGAACGGGTTCAGCGAATCGTACGTTTGCAGCTCGTTGTAGTTTTCGAAACTGAGCGAGCCGCTCGCCGGCGCATCGGGATTCGCGTAGTGGAAATGCGTGAAATCGGCGGGATATTTCGGTTGGTCGTACTGGGAGATCGACGGCTTTGCCTGCGCCACCATCGGGGTGGCTGCGCATACCGCCAATAGGCCAGGCGCAGCGGCAATGGCGAACACGATGGGCGAGGCTCGACGCGCCGTGCCGAGCCAACATGCCATTGCACCGTGCAGGCGCTGCAGTCCGGAATTCATCATTCTCTTCATCATCCAATACAGTGCGCACCGGCTCGTGACCTGCACGCGTTTTCGTCCTGCGGCACGCGTACAGCCTGTTGGCTCTACCGGCGTGCGCTGGCCTATTGCGGTGACAGGCAGCTTGCGCCCCCCGCCGCTTAAGCACACCGCTTGTCGCCGGCAGGACGTGTCTAACGGCCCTTAGATCAGGCTAGTAGACACGCTGCCGCAACGCCATGTCCAAGCGTGCGCAGCGGCGGCACTTCGACTGAACAACGTGCCTCCGCCATGGGGCAACGGGTGTGAAAGACGCAACCCGTTGGAGGATTGATCGGACTGGGGATATCGCTGGACAGGATCTGCACGACCTTCGTCCGCTCGATGGCCGGATTCGGCACCGGCACCGCCGAAAGCAACGCCCGCGTGTATGGATGCCGAGGACGCGCGTAGAGCGAATGTTTGTCGGAGAGCTCCATGACGTGACCGAGATACATCACCATCACACGGTCCGAGATGTGCTTGACCACCGCCAGATCGTGCGCAATGAAGATCAATGCAAGCTTCATTTCCTGCTGCAACGACTTGAGCAGATTGACGATTTGCGCCTGGATCGAAACGTCCAGCGCCGACACAGGTTCGTCGCAGACAATCAGCTTCGGCTCCACGATCAACGCACGCGCAATGCCGATACGCTGGCACTGTCCGCCTGAAAATTCGTGCGCGTAGCGGTTGATCATCTGCTCGCGCAAGCCGACCTTCGCCATCATTGCGCGCACGCGCTGGTTCATTTCGTCCTTCGACATACCCGGCCGATGTTCACGCAACGGTTCTGCAATGATCTGCCCCACGGTCATGCGCGGATCGAGCGACGCAAGCGGGTCCTGGAAAATCATCTGGATGTCGCGCCGCACGCTGTGCCACTGTTTTGTCGTGGCGCCGCTGAGATCCTTGCCCATCCACACGATTTCGCCATGCGTGGCGGGGATGAGGTTGAGGATGGCGCGTGATAATGTCGACTTGCCGCAACCCGACTCGCCCACCACGCCAAGCGTTTCGCCGGCCTTCAGGTCGAAGCTCACGCCGTCCACGGCCTTCAGCGTGCGCGATGGCGCCCACGGCAACTTGCTCTTCGCCTTGACGTTGAAATGAACCTGGATGTCGCGTACGGACAGGATGGTTTGCTCAGACATGGGCCACCTCATGCAGCGACTTCATCTCTTCGACCGGGCGATTGCAGGCTCGCAGCCAGGTCGTGTCGCCACCAAACGGTTGGAGCGGCGGGGGAGTGTCCGCGCAACTCGGGGTTGCGTCCATGCAGCGCTCCTGGAACGGACAGCCCGACGGTGGATGCGCCATGTTTGGCGGATTGCCGGGAATGCCGACCAGCGGCGCGTCGCTCTGATCCAGTCGCGGCAATGCGCGCAGCAAGCCGATGGTATAGGGATGGGAAGGGCGGGCGAACAGGTTGTCCGCGCTGCAATGTTCCATGACGCGGCCGCCGTACATCACCATGACTTCCTCGCACAGCCCGGCGACGACGCCCAGGTCGTGCGTGATCAGCACGATCGCCGTGCCGAAGTCATGCTGGAGGTTGCGCAAGAGCTGAAGTATCTGGGCCTGCACCGTGACGTCGAGCGCGGTGGTGGGTTCATCGGCGAACAGCACTTGCGGCTCGCACAGCAGTGCCATTGCAATCATCACGCGCTGGCGCATGCCACCTGACAGTTCGTGCGGATATTGATCGATACGATGTGCCGCTTCGGGAATACGCACCGCTTCAAGCATCTCGATCGAGCGCTTTTTCGCGGCACGACGCGTCATGTTCTTGTGCAGTTCGAGCACTTCCGTCATCTGGCGTTCAATCGTCAGATACGGATTCAGCGACGTCATGGGGTCCTGGAAAATCATGGACAGCCGGTTGCCGCGAATGCGGTTCAGCTTCTTCGCCGGCATGGTCAGCAGGTTCTCACCCTGATAGATCGCGCTGCCCTTTGCGCGCCCGTTCGATGCAAGCAGCCCGAGCATGGCGAGGACGCTCTGGCTCTTGCCCGATCCCGATTCGCCGACAATGCCCAGTGTGCTGCCTTCTTCCAGGTTGAAACTCACGCCGTTGACTGCGCGGACCACGGCGTCGGCCGAATCGAAGGCGACTTCCAGATTATCTATTTTGAGCAGTGACATGATGCTTACCGATCCTTCGGGTCGAGCGCGTCGCGCAGGCCGTCGCCAACAAAGTTGATGCAATACAGCGTCACCGACAAGAACGCCGCCGGGAACAGCAGGATCCACGGCGCCGAGTCCATTACGCCGACGCCGTCTTGAACCAGCACGCCCCAACTGGTCATGGGTTCTTGAACGCCGAGTCCGAGAAACGACAGAACGGACTCCGTAAGAATGACGCCAGGAACCGTAACCGTTGTGTAGATCGCGACAATGCCGAGCAAATTGGGAACGATGTGACGCAGGATGATCCCGCTGGTCGACACGCCAATAGCACGCGCAGCTTCAATGTATTCCTTGTTGCGGATGGCAAGCGTCTGGCCGCGTACGACCCGCGCCATGTCCATCCAGGAAAACACGGTAATGGTCAGCACCACGAGGTAGAAGTCGCGGCCGAGCAGCGTGACCATCAGGATCGCGATGAGCAGGTACGGAATCGCATACATCATGTCGACAAAACGCATCATGGCGTTGTCGACGCGGCCGCCTACGAAGCCTGCGATCGCGCCCCACACAATGCCGAGCGTGACCGAAGTGAGCGTGCCGAGCGCGCCGATCATCAGCGAGACGCGACCGCCGATCAGGCAGCGCACGAGCAGGTCGCGGCCGGTGTCGTCCGTGCCGAACAGATGCCAGTTTGCAAACGTCGGCGTGGAACTCATCATGTTCCAGTCGGTGGAATCGAAGGCGTTCGGCAACAGCATGGGGCCGATCGCGCATGCCAGCGTGATCAGCACCAGGATCACGAGACTCGCCACGGCGGCCTTGTTGCGCATGAAGCGCATACGGGCGTCCTGCCATGGGCTGCGGCCTTCCACCGGCGCGGCCGCCAGCACGCTCTCGAGTGCAGGGACCAGGGAACCTTGTTTCATTGCGGACCTCATGCTCGTTGACTCATTATTTCAGTAGCGGATTTTCGGATCGAGCCACGCATACGCGAGGTCGACCAGCAAGTTGAGCAGGACCGCGACCACGGTCACCAGCACGACGAGTCCCAGCACGAGCGTGTAGTCGCGGTTGGCTGCTCCGTTCACGATCAGCTTGCCGAGTCCCGGCAGCGAGAACACCGACTCGGTCACCACCGCGGCCGTGATCGAACCGATCGCAAGCGGACCGATCACCGACACAACCGGAATCATGGTGGGCCGTAGTGCGTGACGCAGCACGACAGTCCAGCGAGAGAGGCCCTTGGCATAGGCTGTCCTGATGTAGTTGGTGTTCATCACTTCGATCAGGCTGCCGCGTGTTACGCGTCCCACCGTCGCGATGTTGAGGATCGTCAGCAGCGCGACAGGCAGCACCATGTAGCGCACATGAAAGCCGTTCCAGCCACCGGCCGGCAACCATTTCAGCGAGATCGCGAATATGAGGATCAGCACGGGTCCGATCACGAACGAAGGGAACGCGCTGCCCGCGTTACCGATGATCATCAGCAGATAATCCGCAGGGCTGTTGCGATAGAGCGCGGCGACAATACCAAGCGCGACACCCAGGACAATGGCGAGCAACATGGAGATACCGCCAACAGTCAGCGACACCGGCAACGCACGCGCCACGAGGTCGTTGACGCTCCAGTCGGCGTAGCGGAACGATGCGCCGAGGTCGCCATGCAACAGGCTGTTGAGATACAGCAAATACTGCTTCCACAGCGGTTCGCCGAGATGGTATTTCGCCTGCAAGTTCGCCAGCACTTCGGCGGAGACCTTGCGTTCACCGTCGAACGGCCCGCCCGGCGTAGCGTGCAAAAGCAGGTAGCAGACGGTGATGACAATCAGCAGCGTAGGCAACGTCAGCAGCACGCGCCTCAACGTATAAGACCACATGGAACATCTCTCCTGGCGGCGCTGTGACACAAGCGCGTCACGGCATCCGCCTCTTGCTGTTTGCTGGATAGTATTGCGGGCGTTTGCGTCGCGCTTAGTGCGCGACGATGTACATGTCCTTGCTGCGGTAATGGTCCATCGGGTTCTTCAGCGAATACCCGCCCACGTAGCTTTTCACCAGCCTGACCGTGGTGTATTGCAGCAGCGGCAGGATAGGGTAGTCGTCCATCACGAGCTTCGCGGCCTGGGTTTGCAACTGCGTGCGTTTAGCCTGGTCCGTGCTTTCGTTCGCTTCTTTGATTAGTGCGTCGGCCTTGGGATTGCAGTTGCCGCTGTCGTTCTGGTCGGACCCGCATTGCACGAGCTGCAGGAACGTGGTGGCGTCGTTATAGTCTGCGACCCAGCCATTGCGCGCAATCTGATAGTCGCCTTCGTGCCGCTTCTTAAGCAGGACCTTGAACTCCATCGCGTCGATCTCCGTCTCGAGACCGAGCTTCGTTTTCCACTCGGAGGCCGTAAAAATGGCCATTTTCTTGTTGTAGTCGCTCGTGTTCGTCGCGAAGTGCAGCGTCGTGCCCGGCTTCACGCCTGCCTGCGCGAGCAGCTTTTGTGCTGCTTCCACGCGCTTGGCCATCGGCCACGTCGACCAGTCGTAAGCCGTCACGTCCGCGCCCTTCACACCCTTCACAATGACGCCGTAAGCGGGGATCTGCCCGTCCGCTGTCACCCGTTGTGCGAGGATATCGCGGTCGATCACCATGGAGAGCGCCTCGCGCACGCGCACGTCCTTGAGCAGGGGATCTTTATTGTTGAACGAGTAGTAGCGCAGTCCGAGCATCGGCGCGATCTTGATGTCAGCGGCGAACTCCTGCTTGTATTTCGGGTACGTGCCGGACGGCAACTGATACACCCAGTCGTCGTCGCCCGACTGGAACAGCTTGATGTCCGTGGTCTCGCTCTCGACCGGCAGATAGGTCACCTGCGTCAACTGTACGTGCGCCGCGTCCCAGTATTGGGGGTTGCGTGCCAACACGAGCTTGTTGTTCACTTGCCAGTCCTTCAGCATGAACGCGCCGTTGCTCACGAGCTTGCCGGGTTTGGTCCAGTCCTTGCCGTATTTCTCGATGGCGGCCTTGTTGAGCGGACCGAGATTCGTATTCGACACCAGCTCGGGAAGGAACGCCACCGGAAACGGCGTCTTGATTTCGACCGTGTAGGGATCGATTGCGCGGATGCCCAGCGTGTCGGGTGACTTCTTACCTGCCACGATCTCGGTACCGTTCAGCAGGAAGATGCCGTACGTATTGGCGTACGGCGAGGCAATCTTTGGATCGACAAGGCGCTGGCAGCCGTACACGAAATCGCTCGCGACCACCGGTTCGCCATTGGACCACTTGGCATTCTTTCGCAGATGGAAGATCCACGTGGTTGGATCCTTCTGCTCCCACTTTTCCGCCACGCCCGGCACGACGGTGCCGTCGGCATCGGTCGCGGTCAGCCCTTCAAAAAGGTCGCGCGTGACGTTGTTGGCCGGCACGCTCTCAGCCAGGTTCGGGTCGAGGGTCTCGACCTCGGACGCGTTGTTGCGCACCAGTTCCTGCTTGGCGGCAAGCTGCACACCAGGCGGAACGATACCCGCATGAGCCAGATGAACGCTGCTTGCGGCTGCAACGCAAACACTCGCGGCGAGGGCCGGGAGCCACTTGCGTGAAACGCGGCGATGAACAGAATCGTCCGGACCAGAAAACGCGTCAACGCGAGCGCCACGTGCAACAAGAGCTGCAAACAACGTCATGAAAATCCCTATTAATGTATGTGTTCATCAAGCACTGAGCGCAGGATACACGAGGGCTTTTGACCCTGTGCAACACGACGACACGTGCCGTCCTACAAACTGACGAAGGCCGCTCCAGCGCCGCATGACACGCGCTGGAGCGACCGTTCATTCAGACAAACAGCCTACAGTTGCCTTAGAACTTGTACGTTGCGCCGACCTGTGCGAAGCGGCCAAGGTACGTGTACAACGACGTGTCGTAGCCCGTCTGATCCAGCGTGCCATTTGCAAAGATCGGATCGTACGGCGGCGTACGGTTGAAGATGTTGTCGATACCGCCGTAGATCGTCCAGTGCTTGAAGCCCGTGTACGTCATCATCAGGTTGAACTGGCTGTACGAACCGACGCGGTCAGGCGCGGGAGCGGGCAGCAGATTCTGCGCATACGGACCCGTGAACAACCACGTCACCGCTGCGTCAAACTTGTGATACGACCAGTCCACGGTGGTGTTTGCCTTCCAGCGCGGGAAGCTGCCGCCGAACGGCTGTGTGATGGTGAAGTTGTTACCCGCACCATTCACCGGCGATGCACCCGGGAAGCCGATCTTGTAGCTGTTCACGTAGGCTATGTCAGTAGCCAAGGTGAACGTACCGGCTGCCTTCGTCGGCAGGGACTGCTTGAACGTGCCTTCGAAACCGTTCGTGTCGAGATAGCCGAGGTTCGCGTACGGGATGACCTTGTACAGCAAGTCGCCCGTTGTCGGGTCGGTGACAACCTGGCTAGGAGTGCCCTGGCCGATCACGTTATCGACACGAATCTTGTACCAGTCGAGGCCAATATCCGTCGTTTTGGTGGGCGACAACTGGAAGCCGACGCTGAGGTTTTTCGTGCGCTCGGCGGCCAGATTCGGATTGCCTTCCGTGATCGACGTGTAGTTCTGACCCGTGTTCGGATCGACCTGAATACCCAGCGTTTGCGACGCGCTGTTCTCAACGAACGTAGGCGCACGGAAGCCGCGATCGTACGAGGTGTACATCGTGAGCGCCGAAACCGGCTGATAGCGAAGCGCGAAACGCGGCGAGAACGCACCGCCGACATCGCTATAGTGGTCGTAGCGGCCCGACTGACTAAACGTCAGGTTGCGCACAATCGGAATATCCACCTGGTAGTACACGGCAGCCACGTTGCGCTGTCCGTTCACCGTCTGGAGATTCGGATTGATAACGAGGCCTTCTTCGAACGCCCCACCCGGGTTCATCACTTCGCTCTGGTGCGTGAACTGTGCACCTAAGCCAAGACCCACATCGCCCGCTGGCAGATGGAAGAGGTCTGGCGTCGACAGCGTCGCGTCAACAGTATCGAGCTTCGAGATAGCCAGGTTGTTCGCATCCGTGTACAGCCCAGCGAACGCGTTCGGCGTATTCGCCGGATTCGCGAAATCGAGCGTCCCGTTCTGGTAAATATTGTTCAGTACGGTAGGGTTGAGCTGGTTCGTATAGGTGTTCGAAACCGTGCTCTGCGAGTGACTGATCGACGTCGCCCAATCCCACTCGCCGTTCGGCAGGTTGAACGAGCCCTTGACGCCCGTCGATGCGCGGTAGTACGTGGCATACGTCTCTTCCGCGTTTGCGCCCGGGAATGCATACGTGAGCGGCGAGGCAACACCGGTCGTGTTGTACGGATTGGTCACCGGCACAACCGTGTTAAACGGCGTAAGCAGCTTGGTCGTCGGATTCCACACGAGTGTGGGAACCTGCGGATTGCCGACAACGTTGCCCCACAGACCGTCATTGGTGGTGGTGTTGTTGTCGCTGACCAGGAAGTCCGCGAACGCCGTCGTCGTATCGTTGATCTTGAAATCGGCGTGAATCTTGGCGTTCGCACGCTCGGTCATCGGCGCGATGGACGTGCTTTCCGCGGTGTTGTAGCCGCAAACTGTGCCAGCCGATCCGGCCGTCAGCGAGTTGGTGGCTGCAGGACGCACGCTACCGCCGAACGGACAGCCGCCGCTCAATGCCTGCACGCTGCCGTCGGGCAAAGTCCAGTACGACGGCGCGAGCAACGAAAGGCCGCCTGGCTGATTGGTGAAATCCTGATTGCGCGTCGAGTCGCGGTCTGCGAGCGTGAAGCCGTTCGACTTGTAGTAGCTCGCGGCGGCAGTCACGTTGAATCGATCGGAGTTGAGATCGCCATAGCCGGCGAGCACACCGAATTTCGTCTCGCCCGCGCCGTTGCCACCATTGATCGCGCTGCCAAGGCTGCCGTCGAGTTGCACGCCCTGGAAGTCGTGCTTCGTGATGATGTTGACCACGCCCGCAACGGCGTCCGAGCCGTATTGCGACACAGCACCGGTCTTCACGATATCGATGTGATCGATGGCGTTCAACGGCAGCGTGTTCAAGTCGAAGAAGGAGTCGACGCTGTTCGAGAAGAATGCGAACGGCGCAACGCGCTGTCCATCAACCAACACGAGCGTGTACTTTTCGCTGAGGCCGCGCAGGGCGATACCCGCGGCGCCGGCGGCAAAGTTGCCGGACTGGCCTTCGCCCCAGCTATTCGCTGAGTTCGATGAGGTGTCGCGCAGGAACTCGGCGACGGTCGTCGCGCCGCTGGCCACGATGTCTTTTTGCGTAACCGTTTGAACCGCATTGAAGCCAACCTTATCGGCGCTGCGAATCAGCGACCCGGTCACTTCAAATTTCTTCAACTGCTGGACGCCTTTGCCAGTCGGTGTCGCGGTGTTGTTGTCCGCGGACGGTGCTGCTGCTGTGCCCGGTGCCGCTGCTGCCGGCGCGCTTTCCGTCGTCGCGCCTGCCGTGGTTCCGCTGGTGGCCGGCTGGCTTTGAGCAAAAGCCGGCACGGCGATTGCTGCTGACAATGCTAGTTCAGCCCAGATTATTTTTTTGATGGCCAGCGCCAATGCCCTTTGTTTCATTTTTCCCCTTCTTGCTCGTCAGTAAGGCCACAGCTATGTGTGAAGAGAGGTCTTGTGAACCTCCACTCGATATACGGCGTTTCTCGCGCCGCGCTCCGTTAAAGCCGACCCGCGCTCCTACTGCCCGGCAAGCGGGTCAATGGCGCACCAATTTGCAAGTACAGACGGGAAGACGGGGACTTCAATATCGGACTACTTATTTTTTGCAAACGAAATTCGCGGCGCTTTCCCGATAGTTTTTCCCTCAACCACTTTTAACGAAAGCACGGAGCAAAGGCGCCTAAAACAATCTTGGGGTACCCACCCACACAACCACCGCTTCTTCACGAGCGGTATTGGACCAGGCGTGGGGCACGGTGGACTCGTAATGCGCGGTGTCACCC
This sequence comes from Caballeronia sp., assembly GCF_049581465.1. Lineage (GTDB taxonomy): Bacteria > Pseudomonadota > Gammaproteobacteria > Burkholderiales > Burkholderiaceae > Caballeronia. Next base: position 24,560 of record NZ_JBAUSA010000709.1, read on the forward strand.
GCCTGCAATACAAACGTTGTACCTTCTAACGTGAGCGACATCTGGCCGCTCATCACGTACAAAAACTCTTCACCTGCATGTGTCGTAACTTCCGATGGGTTCTGTCCCACCGGCATCCTGACGAGAATTGCTTCCAGGTTGCCGCCGACTGCCAAGTTCGTCAGCCGTCCAAAAAGATTTGCGGATCCGTCGAACCCGAAGTACTTCAGCTCACCGCCTCTGCGCACTGACTTGTCTTCGCTCGGCGTATCAACGAAGTACTGCACCGTGACCCCTAGGGCTCGAGCAATGCCAACCAGCGATGTAATAGAAGGCGTTGCATGCCCTCGTTCCACTTGCGATAAGAAGGGCTTGGAAATCCCCGCACTCGTTGCCACCTCATCCAGCGTGCGCTTAAGCCTTTGGCGAAGCGCGCGAATTTTGCCGCCTATTGAAACTGCGATCTGGGCTTTGTTGCTGAGCGGCAAAACCATAGCAAGACAGAACCCCGTAGTCAAAATTAGTTCGGTATATCCAAACTATGATTTATTAGATGCAGCATCCTCTCTAAGACACGCGTCATAAACCCGGTTCGTTTTCGCGATGGGGTGTTCAATCGATGCGATCCTGGGGACACTGTCGTACTTGCCTAAAACCAGGGGTTGGTTGCCTACGCAAACCAACCCCGTCTCCTCTCGAACTTACTTCGACGCTACCAGTACCCACAATCGAGCGAGGTCGGCCGAACCGTCGGAGCCGTTCACCGCACGGAAGGCTTGCACTGCGTGAGCTTTGTCGCCTTCCACGTAGTAGGCCACGCCGAGATGCAACTGCGCCTGGTCAGGGTGATCGAGCCCACCCTTCGCGATCGCCGCCTGCATTGCTGCAATACCCTGCTTGGTTTGTCCCGCGAAGACCTCGTTGAAGCCGACGTCGACCGGCGCTACAGGGTTCGCCGGATCTGCAGGCGCTTGCGCCCGCTTTGCCGCGAGTGCCTGCAACCGCTTTTCGCGATCCGCCTGTGCATCGTGGCCCAGGACGCCTGACGCGAAGCCCTGATCGATCACCTGCTTGCCCTCGGCCGTGGTACCCGACACGATCGAAAGCTGGGTCATCTCCATGTATCCGTCGACGGTAGTGAGCGAACCGGTCGCGCGACGCAGGCGATAGGTGTCAATATCGAGCGCTGACGAGTAGCCCGGCTTCGTGCGGATCGCTTGAAACAGGTCGTCCCAGTAAGACGGCTTCGGGTAGAAGGCGACCAGTTTTTCGAGCGCGCCGCGGTACGTCGCGTCATCTTTAACACGCTGCGCGCATGTGCCAAGCAATTGCAGTTGCGACTCGTCGGGCGCATGGCCCGCATGCGTATTGAGCAAAGGCTTGAGCAGGCTCACCACATTGGCGCAGTCATTCGACAGGTAGTAAGACTGCACAAGCAACGTGTGTATATCGGGGTCGCCGCCGCCCGACTTCATATAGCGCTGCGCGACCTTAATAGCCTGTGCGTAGTTCTTTTCCTGGAAGTAGATACCTGCGAGCGCCGCGGTGGTGCGTTGTTCGTCGGCACCGACGAGGTGCCCGGAGCTCAGCAACGTTTCATAGGCCTGGGCAGCGACAGCGTTGTTGCCCGCCGCCGCAGCTGCAGCGCCGCGCATCTCTTCGATCATGGTGCTTTCGTACGGCGTCTTGCCCGGCACGGCAGCCGCCTGATCGATCTTCGTCAATGCGTCGTTGTACTTGTGCGCGCGATACAGATCCTGCGCCGCGTTCAGTGGCTTGGCCACATCCGGCCGCAAGGTATCCGCGGCATGAGACGCGACCGGCAGCACGACAAGGGCGGACAGTCCTCCGATAGCGGCTGCAATGACAG
>NZ_JBAUSA010000710.1:0-3704 GCF_049581465.1 Caballeronia sp.
GTTACGAAGTCGATACGCCGAACCGCACTGCGCCGCGTAACGTCATTAGCGGCGCTGCGCGTCGATTTGCTGCCGCAGCTGCTTTTCGGTCTCCTGGAGTTCGGGGCTAAACGCTTCGCCGAAGTCCGCAGCCTCGAAGAAGGGTCGAATCTCGATTTCTGATTCGCTTGGCATCGGGTTCGGGCAGCGGCGAACCCATTCGATCGCTTCTTCCATCGATTGGACTTGCCAGATCCAATACCCGGCGATCAGTTCTTTAGTTTCGGCAAAGGGACCGTCAACGACCGTTCGGTCTGCGCCAGAAAACTTGACGCGCACGCCCTTCGAACTGGGTTTCAGTCCGTCGCCAGCTTGCATGATCCCCGCTTTGACGAGTTCCTCGTTGTATCGGCCCATCGCTGCGATAAGTTCCATGCTCGGCATTTGACCGGCTTCGGATTCTGGGGTCGCCTTGACCATGACCATCACACGCATTTCGTTTCTCCTGTCAAAAAGTGATTCTCAGAATATCTCGAAAGACTTTCGGTGTCTTCAACACGACGACGAATGAACGTGCCCAAATTCGACAGCCAAATTCCTTCGGGTGTTCAGCCGCCACGGTGACTGACCGGTCTTAAGCTTCACGCGCCGCTAATTTGTGTTGCTCGCACGCTTGAACGGCAGCGCAAATAGCACGAGCTTCGGCATCGTCCCGGGGCGCAGCAAACGATGGTCGAAACCAGAGAAGCGTCGCTCGCTCTCCGTGAGACACAGTGTCATCAGTTCGCGCACGCAGACCTCGACTGAGCGTCGGGCGAGCGAATGTGTTAGAGATCGAATCACTCATTCCTGAGACTCCCAGGTGAATGCATCACGAATTCTGACATTACTTGAGGGGCTTTGTGTCGAAGTGGCGCCTCGATATCTGCCCCCCCTGACCAGGGGCACAAGCTCGGTGTTCGCCAAGTTACTTTTACCGCATGACTCCACGCCGGCAGCGACCCCGTTCCCGCAAGAGTGCCGCCGCTGGATTGCCGCTAGGTAGTTCTCGCATTCCCAAGAGAAATGGGGGAGGAACTCGCGGCGTTTCAGTATGGTGCAACTGCACTTGGCGAGGGATAATAGCGGGTACAACATTTGAGCGCTATTTTTAGGATTCCCCCATGGAAATTAAAGTCAACTTTCTCGATAAGCTACGTCTTGAAGCCAAGTTCGATGACTTCACGGTAGTGTCCGACCAGCCTATCCGTTATAAAGGCGATGGCTCGGCGCCGGGTCCCTTCGATTATTTTCTGGCCTCGTCTGCCCTGTGCGCAGCTTATTTTGTGAAGTTGTACTGCGTAAATCGCAATATTCCTACCGAAAATATTCGCCTGTCGCAGAACAATATTGTTGACCCGGAAAACCGGTACCAGCAGATTTTCAAGATTCAGGTTGAGTTGCCGGCGGACATCTCTGCCAAAGACCGCCAAGGTATTTTGCGCTCCATCGACCGTTGTACGGTGAAGAAAGTGGTGCAAGCCGGGCCCGACTTTGTCATCGAAGAGGTAGAGAATCTGGATGCCGATGCTCAGTCCTTGCTGATGTCGAAGCCGGCTTCTGACGCCAGCACCTATATTGCGGGCAAGGATCTGCCGCTGGAGCAAACCATCGCCAATATGTCGGGTATTTTGGCGGCCTTGGGCATCAAGATTGAAATCGCTTCGTGGCGCAATCTGGTTCCCAATGTGTGGTCGCTGCATATCCGCGATGCGCACTCGCCGATGTGTTTTACCAATGGCAAGGGAGCGACCAAAGAAAGCGCGTTGGCGTCGGCGTTGGGAGAGTATATAGAGCGACTGAACTGCAACCATTTCTACGCTGGCACGTTCTGGGGCGAAGACATCGCCAACGCGGCGTTTGTACATTACCCGAACGAGCGCTGGTTCAAGCCTGGGCGTAAGGATGCGCTGCCGGCTGAAATCCTGGATGCGTACTGCCTGGAAATTTATAATCCCGATGGCGAATTGCATGGCTCGCATTTGTACGACACCAACTCGGGCAATGTGCAGCGCGGTATCTGTTCGCTGCCGTTTGTGCGGCAGTCGGACGGCGAAGTGGTGTATTTTCCGTCCAACCTGATCGAAAACCTGTTCGTCAGCAATGGCATGAGTGCCGGCAATACGCTGGTCGAAGCGCAGGTGCAATGTCTGTCCGAAATTTTCGAACGTGCGGTAAAGCGTGAAATTCTCGAAGGTGAAATCGCATTGCCTGATGTGCCGCACGAAGTGCTGGCGAAATATCCAGGCATTCTGGCCGGGATTCAGGGGTTGGAAGAGCAGGGCTTTCCGGTGCTGGTAAAGGATGCGTCGCTGGGTGGGACCTACCCGGTGATGTGCGTCACATTGATGAACCCGCGGACGGGCGGCGTCTTTGCCTCGTTCGGCGCACACCCAAGCTTCGAGGTGGCGCTGGAACGGAGTCTCACCGAATTGCTGCAGGGCCGCAGTTTTGAAGGCCTGAACGAATTACCCCGGCCGACCTTTGCCAGTGAAGCCGTGACTGAGCCCAATAACTTTGTCGAGCACTTCATCGATTCCAGCGGTATTGTGTCGTGGCGCTTTTTCAGCGCCAAAGCAGATTTCGAATTTGTTGAGTGGGATTTTTCTGGCCAGGGTGAAAACTCCAATGCCGAGGAAGCCGCAACATTGTTTGGAATCCTCGAAGACATGGGCAAAGAGGTGTACATGGCGGTGTACGAACAGCTGGGCGCCATGGCCTGCCGGATTTTGGTGCCCGGGTATTCGGAGATTTACCCGGTAGAGGATTTGATCTGGGATAACACAAACAAGGCGCTGTTGTTCCGCGCCGATATTTTGAAATTGCATCGCCTGGACGATGCCGGCCTGGCAGCATTGCTTGAGCGGCTGGATAACAATGAACTGGATGAGCACTCCGATATTGCCACTTTGATCGGCATCGAGTTTGACGAAAATACGGACTGGGGACAGCTAACCGTTCTCGAGTTGAAGCTGCTGATTCATCTCGCTTTGAAGCAATTTGAGGAGGCGCAAGAGCTGGTAGGCGCCTTCCTGCAGTACAACGACAACACGGTCGAACGCGGATTGTTTTACCAGGCGTTAAATGGGGTGCTGGAGGTGCTGCTCGATGACGACCTGGAACTGGACGACTACGCGGTCAACTTCCGTCGGATGTTCGGCGACGCTCGGATGGACGCGGCAATGGGGTCAGTAGACGGCAGCGTGCGGTTCTTTGGCTTAACGCCAACGAGTATGAAACTGGAGGGTCTGGACAGGCACGACCGCTTGATCGACAGTTACAAGAAATTGCATAAGGCACGGGCCAATGTGGCGGCTGCAGCGCGTTAGGGCTTCGAGTCATGGATGGTTGCGATAATGCTATTCATCCCCCGGCACAAACGCATGTGGATACCGGAGCGACCGTCTGTGCCGGCGTGCATCAGAGAGCCGCGCATCGGCCTGGTTGTCGAGTAAAAAATTTCGATGTCCGCCGAACATTGATTCAGTCTGCCGTTAGCGATACCCTTAAATCGTTCGTGATCGTCGAATGCTAGTCAACCCGGAGGCAACCGTATCGTGAAGCGAGCGTGGGCTTTCTCCTGCATCCTCTCCTTGAGCGCTATCCTCGGCGGATGCGGTAAGGACGGATCGCAAAACGCTACTCAGGAACCGGGCGCATCCGCGAGTCAGGCACCGGTTCAGCTT
>NZ_JBAUSA010000711.1:0-1689 GCF_049581465.1 Caballeronia sp.
GACGAGGACAGAAAGCGGACCCAGGTCTGACTCCACCACCGAAACGGCCTGAGAAATGGAGTCCAGCGAAAGCATGTCCATGTGGACCGCGACTGCATTGATGCCGAGCTTGTGCATGTCAGCCGCCTGCGCATTCCCGGCGGCCAAGTCCCTGCAACCCAACGCAACCGCCGCGCCGGCCTTGCCGAGTGCGCTTGCGCATGCAAGGCCAATTCCACGCGTGGCGCCTGTTACCAGAGCGATTTCGCCTACCAGCGAAAAGGCATTATTTCGATCGTCGGTCATAGCTCTGCTCTATTTAAAATTTGCAACGCGGTCCGCGTCTTACCGACCGTTCGATCAGACATCCATGGCGTCTTCCAGTACCGCGCGGAGTTTCGGCGTGCAGGCGATGACGCGATTGCCGCTTTTGAGACATTCCTCCGTCAGAAAGTCGTTGGTCCAGCCGCCCGCTTCGTCAACCAGCAGCACCGCGGCGGCCGCATCCCATGCATTGATGTGCAACTCGCAATAGGCGTCTTGCCTCCCCATCGCGACATAAGCCAGACCAAGCGCGCCTGATCCCCGTCGCTTCACGCCAGCGCCAAGCTCATTCAAACGTGTGAGAACCTTTGCGTACCTGTCGAAAGACGCGCGCGCCGACCAGCCCAACTCAACCACGGACTGCCGTATGTCATCGATCGGACTTACCTTGATCGCCTGACCGTTCAACGTTGCGCCCTGACCTCGCTGCGCAGCAAAGAGTTCGTCGAGCATCGGATCGTAAAGAACACCGATCTCGGCGCGGCCGTCCTGAACAAACGCAATCGATACGCAAAAGTAAGGTACCCCTCGCGCGAAATCCGCCGTTCCGTCGATCGGATCAACGATCCACACTTTTCGGCCAAATGCGCCGCCACCCTCCTCCCCAAAGAAACTATCGTCAGGAAAGGATTCAGCCAGACGCGTGGCAATCAGCTTCTCGACTTCAGCGTCGGTTTCGGTCAGATAGTCCTGCGGGCCCTTGAACTGCAGCTTCAGCATTTCGTCGCGCTGCTGGAACCGTGCGCGAACAAGATGTCCAGCTTCACGCGCGATGGCGCAAGCCGCCAGAAATCGCAAATGCATCGAAACATCAGTCATATATGCCTCAGAAATTTAGACCCACAGAAAACATGAGTGTGCGCGGCGAAACGGTCAGACCGGCAGCGTTCCTTTGCGCACGAGGATGTTCCCGTACACGCGGGTTTCACCGGTCACGATGATGGCGACCGCCTTCGATGCGCGGCTCTTGAAGTCTGACGGCGGCAACGAGCCGACTTCAAGTTGCGGGGCGTGCCGCTTCGCGACTTTCATCAGGTCGCTCATGACCGGCAAGACTTCGTCAGGCTTGTCGCGCACTTCCATACGCACGACGGCTTGCGCGCCGCTGTCGAGAGGTAACACCGACAGGACTGCATCGAGCGTGCGGGGACCGTCAATGCCGTCGTGTCGGATGAGCGTAGGACCGGCGCTCAACGCTGGGTAATTTCTATCCACTATCGCAATGTCCTCGCCGTGTCCCATTGCGCGAAGAATGGCGAGCAGATCGGGGCCGAGGATTGGGTCAATGTTTTTCAGCATGGTGTCTCCAGTTAAACGTCAGTGGCATCTTCGCCGTTTTGATATCCAGCGCAGTTTGCCTCCTATTTGTTTGTATTCTAAACAAAT
>NZ_JBAUSA010000712.1:0-10754 GCF_049581465.1 Caballeronia sp.
GGGCAAGGCAGCTTGGTGAGGCGCTCGCGCTCGCGAAAGAACAGGGCGCGATAGCGTTCGCGCGTCGGGCGCAAGACAGCCTTCGGCATCGAGCGTGAAAGGCGGGCGTTTTCGCACGTGATGAGACAGCGGACCGGGGCGCGCGTCAGGGACGGTTCCGGTGGGGAAATTGTGGCGCCAGGTGTGGAGGCATAACGGGGGCCGCGCGTTGAAGCTCGGGAGGCAGTGAAAAATGGATACGAATCTGGTTGCACTACGAAGTGTCGTTCGTCGAGCCATGCGTTGGTCCGCGATCTGCGCGATGCTCGGGTCGTTCACGGCTTTCGCACAGAGCGGGCCGGTTCCTGCGCAATACCAGGTCGGCATGAAGCAGCTCGAGTACGTGGATACGGGCGACGGCGGTCGCGTGCTTTCCCTCACGCTGTTCTATCCGGCCTCCGTTGCGAGCGGCGCGATGGCGCTGCGCATGCCGTTCTTCACCAACCTGCACCTGTACGCGAATGCGCCAATCGTGGCCGACGGCGTGAAGCGTCCGCTCGTGATGTTTTCGCATGGGCATGGCAGCAACGGGCTCTATTACGCGTGGTTCGCGGAGTATCTGGCTGCGCGCGGGTATGTGGTGGCCACGCTCTTTCACTACCGCGCGAATACCTATGACGCGACCATCATGTACACACGCAGCAAGTTGTGGCAGCGTCCGCTGGATATCAGCAAGGACATCACGTTTCTCTTGAGCGATCCCGTGTGGGGTCCGCATATCGATCCCGGCCGAATCGGCGTGGCGGGCCATTCGCAAGGCGGCTTCACCTCGCTCTGGATCGGCGGTGCGACGGTCGATGCCGAGCGGTATAGCGCCTATTTGCGGCGCTGGAAGAACGACGCGCTCGTGCCTGCCTCGTTGCGCCACGATCTGCCGCTCGATCCCGCTCCCGCGCTCAAGGTGCACGATAGCCGCGTGAAGGCGGTGTTCGCGATGGCTCCTGGGGACGTGCAGGGCTTCGGCATGGACAAAGCCGGGCTGAGAGAACTGAAGGTGCCGGCATATATCATTGTCGGCGCGAGGGACACGCAGGCGCCGCCGGCGGACAACGCCGAATTCGCGGCCCGTTACGCCGCCCATGCGCAACTCGACGTGATGCCCGGCGCGGTCGATCACGAGATCTTCGTGAACGAGTGCGATCAGGACGGCCGGGATACCTGGCCGGAGGCGTGCGTTGATGCAGCGGGGGTGGACCGTGCCGCATTGCATGAGCACATTGGCAACGCGGCGGTGGGTTTTTTCGATGCCGAATTGAACTTCGCGAGCAACCCTCAGCGTTAGCGCGAACGGACACGGCTAATGTGGCACGAAGTCAAATGAGATGAAGCGGATGATTGACCACGTGCCATCCGCTTGCAGTCTGAATATATCCATCCCCCCTTCATGGGTGACGGCTTTGCGGGCACACGTCCTGTGTGTAATAAATGCTCCCGTAGGAGCATTTATTTTAATTGGCGTCAGAAATAACGGCGATCAAATCCACTTCGAATCTTACATCGGGATTAAAAAGTGATTCCACGCCAATCAGCGTGCTTGCCGGAGGGTTTGCAGGGTCAATAATCAGGCTGCGAACATCGCGGATAATCGCCAGATATTCTGGTTTGAGATCGCACACGTAAATCGTAATTCGTACAAGATTATGCGGTTCAATGCCAGCATGCTTCATGGTGCGCTTCAAATTTTCGAACACTTGAGTTACTTGAGTGCGGAAATCTGGAGGCAGAATCTTTCCTTCATCGTTCATGGGAACGTGACCTGACAGATAGACTTGACGGCCTTTCTCTACTATAACTCCATCAGGAACTCCAGGAATCCTGGCAGACTCGGGAGTTGCGTAAATACGGGTAAGAAGATTTTGAGATGTAGACATAATAACCAAGTAGGTGTAAACAAATAGGGATTAAAAGGACTGCTTATATATCACAAAATCATCGACTCTCCTCGGCTACATTAAGTCGAAATTGCCGTGCAGAAAAGGAGGTAGACATCCATTTCTGCGACATATTTGTCAAGTGTCAGGGTTGCTGCAGCCGTGAGCCCAGAATGGTTCGACAATGCTGAAGAAAGTCGAATCTGATTTCGTCAACGACACTCATTTATAGAATTTTCACAGACGATAGAGGACCCCGTATAGTAAGTACTACGGTATATGGCTATTCTGTAGGCAGTGCGAAACACACATCAAGCCAAAAACTTTCATAACGCTTTCAGCTTAGCCCATTTACTTCCTTTTGGATAGTCAAAAAATCCGGATTCTGATTTATGGAAGAATGGGCTGCCACGTGAGAAACATCGACGACATTTGTCTTTTCAAGGCAGTCGCGGAGAGCCGCAGTCTTAACGCAGCAAGTCGCCACTTGGCGACGAAACTGCGCGTGCCATCGCTGCTGCGATCGGGAGCACCATCCGGACATGATGCCTGCAAGGGGCTGGGCGATCTTGCGAGCTTGGTCGCGCACGCGGCGCGCGACCAAGCTTGTTGCGACTGCCTGCCGGAGAGAACATGATCTGAGGAACGGGCGCTCAGTTAAAAGCACTGCTAATCAATCCTGCAGACTGAGCCCGCTGCCAAGTCGGGCCAGTATTTGATATGCAGCCGTTACCCTTGGAGCAATGGGGTAATTTTTATTTGCAAGTAACACAATCCCCAATTTTTTAGCGGGAATAAAGGCAAGGTAAGACGCAAAGCCATTGGTTGATCCGGTTTTGTTAATCAGCACATTTTCTTGTGGCGGTAGCGGAGGGGTTAACGCGTCTGCTTCCGTAGCCTGATAGATCATCGCGTCAGAATTACCTGCCAAAACCTGTTTCAGTTCCACGGGATAGGGGTATTGTTCCCAAATGAGGTCTTGCGTTATTTCGCCCGAGCCGAAATATCCGGTGTGGGTTTCGTTGATCGCCCGTTGCAACTTGCTGTCAATTTTTATCATCTGCATGTTGGCTGCAACAAATCGGACCATGTCCGCCGTGCTCGATTTCACTCCATAGGCTTCCGAGGACAGCACCCCGGCGTTCAGCCTGATCGGGGTCCCCTGCTTGGTGTAGCCTTGCGCGTAATCCTTCATTTGGTGCGAAGGCACATTGATATAGCTGTGCGTCATTCCAAGCATGGGAAATAACGTTTTTTCAATCGCGTCGTCAAAAGACTCATTCATGCTTCGCGCAGCAATCATGCCGAGCATGCCGATGCCTGGATTCGAGTAGGCTCTGTGTGTGCCGGCGGCATAAGTTGGCCGCCAGTTCCGGAAATAATCCATCAGCTGATCGGTATTGTGGATGGTGTCGGGCACTTGCAACGGGAGGCCGCCGGAAGTATGCGTACCAAGATTTAGCAGGCTGACGTTATCAAAGCTGCTGCCTCGCAGGGATGGCAAATATTTGCTGGCGCTGTCGGACAACGAAAGCTTGCCATTGACCTGCGCGTACGAAGCCAATGTTGCCGTAAATGTTTTGCTATCCGATCCAATCTCAAACAGAGTTTCGTTTGTAATCGGCCGCTGTGTTTCGAGTGACGCCACACCGTAGTTGAAAAAGTAACTCTCTCCGTTGATAGTTACCGCGACCGCCATACCTGGAATTCCGTATTCCTCCATCAAAGGACGGATTGCGCCGTCAACCACGGCGGAGATTTCTGGTTGTTTATTTACGCCTTCTGAAAATGTGCTGGACGCGAGAAAAAATGAAGACACCAAGGTGGAAGTTAGTAATTTCGTAAAAAAACCGGGACGCATGAAAACTCCGTAGTCAAACAACGTGAATATAGGATGAGAAAGGGTCTCGTTTGGTTCAGTCGAAAGATGAATCCCGGTTTGCCAGGTCGCATTCAAGCAACGCGGCGCCTGGCGGCCGATCAAGCGAAACAAGCCAGGCATCCTGTGCTGCCCGGCTGACGCTCAATCGAGCCTGCGGCGTTTGGAGCAAGGCAGAGCGCGCGGTTTCCGATTACTTAGGAAGAGGGACGTTAAATGGTTTCCCTGGTGTGGACACCCAGGTGCGATGACTGTCGCGCCAAGGCGCCCAGAATGACGGGAGCAGAAAAATATGTTTTCACGATGGTTCCTTCCGTCAAGAATTCGGGCCATCGGCAGGGCGTTCACGGCTGATAGTCCGAGGGATCCATGGCTTAAGCGGAGACGAGAATATCGTCGCTTCGCGAATTGTCTGCAAGCGAGCATAATTTCTGTTTGGGTAAAGAAAAACTTATGTCATGAATTCCATCCGTCCTCATCTCCCACTGAACGCCCTGCGCGCGTTCGAAGCGTCGGCACGACACCTGAGCTTTACGCGCGCCGCACTGGAACTCCATGTGACGCAGGCGGCCGTCAGCCAGCAGGTTCGAATGCTCGAAGAACGGCTCGGGACCACCCTGTTCAAACGGCTACCGCGCGGGTTGGGTATGACCGACGAGAGCCGCGCGCTTCTTCCGGTATTGACCGATGCATTCGGTCGCATCGAGGGCGTGCTGAAGCAATTCGAGGGCGGGCATTTCCACGAAGTGCTTACGATTGGCGTGGTCGGGACCTTCGCAGTCGGCTGGCTGCTGCCACGGCTCAAATCATTTCGCGAGAGGCATCCCTTTGTGGAACTGCGGCTGTTGACCCACAACAATCTGGTCGATCCGGCCGCCGAGGGACTGGACTTTGCAATTCGCTTCGGCGACGGCACTTGGCCTGCGACGCACAATGTCATGTTGCTCGATGCTCCGCTTACCGTGCTTTGCGCACCCGATATTGCGAGAAGGCTTTCCGCGCCGCAAGACCTGGCGAAGGAGACATTGCTTCGTTCGTATCGCACCGACGAATGGATCGGCTGGTTTAGCGCAGCTGGACTCGAGCCATGGCCGGTGAACGGTCCGGTTTTTGACTCGTCACGGTTAATGGTGGAAGCCGCGGTACAAGGTGCGGGTATAGCGCTGGCTCCGCCTCTGATGTTCGCTCGGGAACTTCATGCGGAATTGCTCGTTAGCCCCTTCAATACGGAAGTGAGAACGGGCAGCTACTGGCTGACATGGCTGAAATCGAGGCGCATGTCGCCCGCCACGGAATTGTTCCGTACCTGGATTCTCGCGGAAGCGGCCAACGAAACGCCCGATTAAACGGGCCACGTTTCGCCATAGAGTACGAAAACGTCAGTTTCAAAGTCTGATTCCCAGAGATTACTCAGCTTGACGTGGAAATGCGACAGGCAGGGGCTGGTGGCCGACTTGTTCACGGTTGTGCTGGAGTTCGAGGCAATGCTGCCTTAAACGTACGTCGATAAACGGTCCAGGTTCGATGAGGTGACAGGTGAGCAATCTGAATGATATGAGGCATGTCAGAGCGATGGCTGCCTTCGCCGCTAACGTCGCATCCTGGGTGGCATCGAATCGATGCACATGATCAAGAAAGGACAGGAGAAATGTTCGGGCAGAACCTCGCTGTCTGCCGCCAAGCAGTTTTATTCGTTGGTTTCATAAGCAATCCTGCGCATGGCATCTCTGCTTGACCCGCTTTCCTTACCGCGACAGAACCCAGTCGCATCTCCAATCAAGACAACTTGCCTGTGAATGAGTCGTCTACATAGTGGAGCAGCAGAGCTGTGGAGGTGAATCCTCCGGGAAGGCGGTCCCGTGAGTGCGACACCTGGCAGCCGCGATAGACGAGAGCGTCGCCAAGACGCTGGTAGATCTCAATCTTATCGTCACCGCTTCCTACCTTTATCGGCCATGGCGACTCGGCGTGAGGCTCCGGGGAGGCGTCAATGCACGCCGAAATGCTGTAATCGCATTGCTCGCGGTCGACGTGTTCCTCCAACTCCGCGCCGCTAAGGTACGACACGAAATACGCGTAAGACGGTTTTAGCGCAGCGCCTGCAATGTCGCTGATTGCGTGGGTCAGTTGCGCGTGAAAAAACCGCGCGATCTCTTCGTCGTGGGCGGCGAAGCGCCGACGGACCTGATCGTCGCCGAAGAGATAGTATCCCTGCCGCGTCCGACAGCGATAGTATCTGCGTAGAGCACCCACGTGGAAGGGGTGGATCAGATCGGGAACCGCAACGTATCCCTTCTCGAAGTCCCTTGCGTAGGCAAGGGACCGGTTACGCCATTCCCGCCGTCTCTGTCCGAGGTGGTTCGCCGGTACCAGAATGTTCGCCTCGCTCAAAACCCAGCGCACGTGCACGGGAAGGTCGTCTTCAAACACCGATCCCGGCGTCATACGCGACAAATACTCGAAATATTCGTCGCCCACCCAGAACGGCCAGATTGCTAGAGTACCGGGATCTTCAACCCACACCATCCGCACAGTCGAATAGAAGTTGTCACTGAAATCGACCCGGGCGGCCATATCGGGCGGCAAAGGTCCATCCCACGCGAACCAGCACGAAGGATTGACCACAACTGTGCCGAGCAACTCCTCGTTTTGCATCAGCCAAGGTGGCGCGAGATAGTACGGCTGCTCATCGAGCAGGCAGTGATAAAGCTCGGAAGGGAGTCCGTACGGCGTCATCTGTGCACCCAACCGTTAACCGTGAAGCGGCTGTCGGCAAAGTCGCCCGAGGAGTGAACGGGCAGGACTTCATGGAAGCAGTGGCTAGGGAAGAAAAGCATTTGGTTCTGAGACGGATAGATCGTCTGAAAGTCGCCGGCACTCACATTCCCGTTCCGGTCCACTTGCGTATCGTAAACGCGAAGCGCTCCTCCGTCGAAGCCTTTCGGCTCACGGAAGAAGTAATAGGTGAACGAAATCACGCGCGTCCGCACGGTATCGGCATCGTCGTCCCGGTGCGTTTTAAAAAATTGGCCATCGTTTGTCGCGGTCAACTGAACTTCGAAGTGCGAAATCGGAAACGGCGGCTGGCGCAGCCGGGCGAGCACGTGCGGCAGATAGCTCGAGATGCGATCGACGAACAACGCTTGACAGGCTTGCAGATCATACAAAACCTGCGAGCGCCTGTAGGAGTCGTCGGTTCTGCTGCCACCGCCGGCATCGAGAACGCCGGATTGAGCGAACTCGTCGCCGTGCCTCAATGTGTACTGAAGCAGGCCTGCCCATTCCTGGGCGACAAGGAATTCATCCAGGACGACTAGCGGAGTAGAGTACTGCCAAACGTCTGCCATGGAATTAACGGAAGTCATACGGAATAATCGCGGCATACACAAGCCGCTGACCCACGGACGGCGGATCGGTAATCACCTGCGAAGCGGCGTCCATGGCTATGTTTTCAAACTCTCGGATGACAACTCGAAACCGGCCGGGTGAAGGCGGTTTCGCGAACCGGATTGAGCCGGACCACAAGACCGTGCTGGGTTCCAAAGGCGGAGGCGCGTCTTCGGTGACCGTCACGTCTGATGCTGCCGCTGCGGTCCAGTCGAGGTCGCTTGAAATATTGCTGGCTCGCTTCTCGATACTGATCTTGAGGGATGAAGCGATCGGACCCACCGGCGCCAGGCCTCCCACGAACAGCCGGGCGTTTCGCGGATCGCCCGGATTGATGCTGAGGACGGCAGACCGATCGGCCGCAAGCTGAACGAAGTCGGCCAGAGCGATCGGAGAGAGTTCGACTCCCTGAATCGAGTGCGACTGATAGCGGGCGAGGGCCAGGCGGAGGAACGGCGAGTAGGTGAACAGATTCGAGATCTGGATATCGCAGTACCAGAGTTGCCTTCCGGAGTCGTAGGCTACGTTGTGCGCGGCGACATCGAATGTGAGCATCGATTCCGCGATCGTCAGTCCGCTCGCACTTGCGGTCGCGTTGGGGAAATTAAACAGGCTTGGGACATCCTCGATCGTCAGGGTTCCGTTCCCCCAGATCGGATCTACACCCCATTCTGTAAACAGACCTTTGTTCGTTTCCCGTGTGGTGTAATCAGGCGCCGCGGTGGAGGCAGACCACAGGACGACGCCCAGTTGCTCATCCTGTCCAGACGAGTACCAGCCGCGATTAAGATACACGCGCAACCCGTTGCCGTAGCGAATCGTAGTCTTGACGTTGGTGGTTTCCTGATTGTCCCAACCGAACACGGGTATCACATAGTCGATTTCGGGCGCCGCCGGACGGGCTGAACTGGGTACATCGACCACGAGAGTCGGGCCCGTCCGCGTGAAGTCGAGACCTTTCTGCGGAAAATATTCCTGAAAACGCGAAGTCGCGGTGGCGCTGTACACGATCCAACGATGCTTCGTGTCGTCGAATCGGTGCAAGGGGGATGAGGCAACAGTGGATGATGGATTCGACACGCCTTCGAGGACGTCCTGCGGTCCCGCGAACCAGAGGACATCCACAGACGGAATATATACAGCGACTATTCGAGTCTGAGTCGCATCGGAATAGATCGAAACCGGATTGGACGAGGAGAAGTCGAGGGCCGAAAGGTCCAAAGTTTCAACGATCTGAGCTTGGACTGACTCAGTTGGACCTGGCTGGGCGGGATCGTCGACGACGTCGAGCCAGCGGGCGCTCAGATCGAGTTTGGAACTGCTGCGCCCATGAATCTGCATTGCGCCGAGGAGGGCGGCGACGTGCGATTCGTGCGCCCTCCAGGCGGTAATCGGCGTGAAATTGTTGCGCAGGGCCGAGGCGAAAATCGGTGCCGCGGCATCGTGCACCACGGGAAGTTGAACGAAATTCGGCTCGCCGAGCGGCTGCTGCACTGCGTGGACGAGCGTCAGCGTGCGTTGGGGGGTGATCATTTCGTGCCCGCCCTCGAGCACGAGACGCGTGACCTCTGCAACGTCCAGGCTGCCCTCCGTGAACGACTGGTTGGCAAAAGAATCCTGCGTGTCAGCCGCTTTCCGGGCCTCGAAAAACTCTTGAATCCAGCCCCATACGCCCATGATGTCGAGATCCGGCGGCAGAAGATAGCTGCTTAACGGCACCTGAACGACGTAGCTTTTGGGTAGAGAAACGGTCAAGACACGCGAACTCGCATCCCATGAGGGCGGCTGATTGCCTTCCATGAGGAGCAGTCGGAAAGCAGAGGCGTTGGGCCAGGGCTGCGAGCCGAAGTCAATGAACGTAACGGAGCCGGGGCGGGCATCCACTTCCGGCAGCGTCGAATAGGTCAACCCATTCGAGCCGATGCGGCCGTCGGTGTCGTTCGGCGTGTTCGGAAGATTGCGCAGGGCGGCGCCACGGGCGAGCGGATCCGGGAAATATCCGACATCGAAAGTGGGACCCGCGACGAGTGGCGTATTGCCGAGTTTAGGATCACTGACTGTCGGGATAACAAATCCATCCCGCTGCGTTATCTCGTTGTATGTTGCTGCGGCTCCGTCAATCTTTCCCGCGACATCGAATAATCCGTGCTGCTCAATAAGCCGTTCCGCGACCCGGGGCGGTGCGATGTGACGCTGATCGGTTTGATTGGTTGGTGTGGTGTCCTGCGCTAGGCTCGTATTGTTGGAACGAATGACGAGGCGTTCCAGCGATCCGCCTTGTTGGGGCAGCTGCTGCAGGACAACAAAAGGATGTGACACCGGCTCGAAACGCAAATACTTCATCTGGACGCCGTGCGCGGGGACGACGAACGGATCTGCAACTGGAGCTGCGAGTGGCAGGCTGTTGCCCGCGAGGTCGACGACTCGTGCGCGGACGCGATAGCTCGCTTTTCCGAAGCGCAACTGCGGCAACGAAGCCTGCTTGACCTTAAACGCAGCGGTCATCTTAAACGGCGTAATCGGCTGGTTGACGCTCGGGTCCGGATCGAGGGCCTTGGCCGGATCGGCGTTGCGGTTCAGCGCCTTGCCCGGCCGGGAGACGCTGAGGCTCCATCCGTCCCATCGCGCGACCCGCTCGTGAACGTACACGTTCGTCGAATAGGGAGGAATATTGT
This sequence comes from Caballeronia sp., assembly GCF_049581465.1. GTDB lineage: Bacteria > Pseudomonadota > Gammaproteobacteria > Burkholderiales > Burkholderiaceae > Caballeronia. The sequence continues at coordinate 9,852 of NZ_JBAUSA010000712.1, forward strand.
TGTGTTGTGCGAATTTGTCCGGCTTGCGCGTGGGGTCATCGGCGGGCTGGGCCACCGCGAGTTGTGTGAAGCCTTCCTCGTCCACCGATAACGCGAGCTTGCCATCGGGGCCGAATCTATACGTCGCGCTGCGCTCATGTAGCGAGCGCCAGGCCTTGGTGGCCGAGGACCAGATGTCAATGCGGTAACCTCTTACGACATCCTGCGCGTTGTAGGGTCTGGGCGCGGCGCCCCCGTTTGCGAGCGCGTCGTTGAACCCCAGGTTGGCATGCAGCGCCTGAAGCAACTGCAGGGCACGCCCGTCCGCCATCAGCGAAATGCCACCCGAGCGCAGCGCGGGCAGCGTTTGCTCCACTTCGTCCAATGCATCCAGTTGCGTCATGTTCTGAACGTTGTCTGCGAGTCCGAGCGCTTTCAGGAGGGCTCCGTCAAGGTCGACCTGGGACAGGTAGAAGTCATCAAACGACAAGGCGAGGAAGCCCTTGAAAACATCGCCGGGCGGATAACTACCAGTGGTCTGAGCAGGAGGCGCGGCAGCTGGCGCCGCACAGAATGTATCCTTGTCGAGCCAATAGGAAGTTGCGTTGAGATTAAATGTCGGGGCGATCTTCCACTTGAAACCGGCAGTGACCTGCGAAGCGGCGATCGAGCCGTAAGCGCCTCCGACGGGTGAATCCGGGCAGAGCGACGAGTCCACTTCCAGATCGAAGACCAGGCCCAGCGCGCGAAGCAGGGAGGGATACGAGCCAAGTGCCGTCAGAGCGGCGTGAAAATCCAGCGTCTTCTTGAACTCAGCCGGCGTCGAGGCAAACGGGGGGCGTCCCGGCGCTTTCGGTATGTGGTGAAAAAGACCGAATCGCGTGGCCATGTCATGCGTAGCCGTTGCGTTCGGCTGCTCAAGGG
>NZ_JBAUSA010000713.1:0-3449 GCF_049581465.1 Caballeronia sp.
GCGGAACCCCCTGCGCGATGGCGAGCACGTTGTGGAAAAACGAGCCTTTGTGAAAATGGATACCAAGCAGCTTCGGGATCTGGTCCACGACGATGACAATCCCCACGCCTGCCTTGAAGCCGATCAGCACTGGTTCGGAAATGAAATTCGCGACAAAGCCGAGCCGCAGCACTCTTGCGACGACCAGGATCGCGCCCACCAGGCATGTCAGCGTCGCCGAAGCCGTCATCAGACTGGCCGTATCGTTCGCGGACGCCACGCCGTCGAGCGCCGTCGCGATCAGGATTGCGATCGTTGTTGTCGTACTCACGCTGAGGACACGCGAAGTTCCCAGCAAAGCGTAGATCAACATGGGTATGAAAGCGGTGTAGAGCCCGACTTGAACCGGCAGCCCGGCGATAGTCGCATAGGCGAGCGCCTTCGGGATCACGACGGCGGCCACGGTTAGCCCGGCGACGATATCGGGCCGTGCCCACTCCTTCCTGAAATCGCGAAGCCAGTCCGGGAAAGGCATGCGCACGCCGCCCGCTGAAAACCGCAAGGTCCGGCGACCAGGCTGGCCATGGAGTTTTCGTTGACGGTCAGGACGTTCTGGCTTCATGGATCATGGCCGAGCGTGAAGGCCACTAGTTTCGCGCGCGTTGCCGCAGGCGATGTCGCAGGACCGATGGTGGTCGTCAGGTGAAGTACATTTCCAGCAGAGTCAGAATTTCTCCGGTATATATTTAAAAGGATAGTCCGGTTCTTCATAGCCGTCCGGCTTTTGCCGCTTGGGCAAAGTCACTTTCTTGCGCGGCATGGCTTCATAGGGAATCTTGCGGAGTAGATCACTGATGATATTGAGCCGTGCACGTCGTTTGTCATTCGAATTAGCCACGAACCACGGAGCAATCGGGGTATCGGACGCGTTGAACATCGCGTCACGCGCACGCGAGTAGTCATACCATCGGTTATAGGACTTCAGATCCATGTCGGACAGTTTCCACACCTTGCGCCCGTCGTGGATTCGCGCCTCGAGGCGGCGAGTCTGTTCTTCCTGACTGACCTCCAGCCAGTATTTGAGCAGGATGATTCCGGATTCGATGATCGCCTGCTCGACCAGTTGCACAGCCTTCAAGAATTTCACCGCGTCCTCTTCAGAGCAGAAACCCAACACCCGCTCGACTCCCGCGCGGTTGTACCAACTGCGGTCGAAGATCACGACTTCCCCAGCAGCCGGCAAATGCGGCAGATAGCGTTGCAGGTACATCTGGCTCTTCTCGCGCTCGGTCGGCGCTGGCAGCGCAACCACGCGGAATATGCGCGGGCTCACGCGCTCGGTAATCGCCTTGATGGTGCCACCCTTGCCAGCGCCGTCGCGTCCTTCGAACACAATGCAGACCTTGCCACCCGCTTGCACGACCCACTCCTGGAGCTTGACCAGTTCAACGTGCAGCTGGCACAACTCCTTCCTATACTCCTTATACGACAAGGGCTTGTTTTCCAGGGAGCGGTCGTTCCTTGCCTCTGTCTTCGCCATTCCATGTCTCCACGTGCACACTGACTTACGGTATTCGTGAAATCCTTTCAAGATGAAGCGTAGGCGTCAGCACGAAAAGCCGCAATACGATCTTGGTCCAATATCGTGACCGCCTCGACCGCCGTACGCTGATGAAACTGAACCATGTGATGGGTGCGGGTGCGCGCCTGATTGTCACAAGGACGCCACCTGATTCCGCGAATGGCCCGCAAACGGGGTGTTACGCGCCGTGCCTGCGCGTTCGGCCGGCCGGCAGCGGACGTGACTAGGCGCTATCCGCGAAAGGGGAGTTCATGCTCGCTACCGGTCTGACGCATCAGGAAGACGTTGAAACGCGCGAACCGATCCTCGATACCGTAGATCGGGTTTCGGAACTGTGCTTTGGCTTGTTCATGGCGCTTACCTTCGTCGGCGCCGTATCGGTTGTCACGGCCGGAGAAGATGCCGGCCAGAAAATGCTGTACACGGCACTTGGCTGCAACCTCGCATGGGGACTGGCCGATGCGGTGATGTTTCTGGTGCGCACCCTGGCAAATCGCGGCAGGCGGCTCACGCTTGCGCTTGCCGTGACAAACGAACTGGACGCTGCGACCGCGGTCCGCGCGCTGCGCAACGCATTGCCGAAGGCGATGAAGAGTCTGATTGCCGATACCGAGCTAGAGCTTATCCGGACGCGTATTGTTGCAACGGCGACTCTGCCTCACCGCCCGCGGCTGTTGCTCGAAGACTATATCGGCGCGGCAGGGGTTTTCGTCATCGTCGTCTTGTCCACCTTCCCGGTCGCGTTGCCGTTCGTCCTGTTCAAGGACACCTCAATTGCCTTGATTGTTTCGCGCGTGCTTACGCTGGCAATGTTGTTCTGTGCTGGTATCGCGCTGGGCCGCCATGCCGGATTCGGCGGATGGAAAGCAGGACTCGCGATGATGGCCCTTGGCGTCGCGCTGACCATGGCGATCATTGCGCTGGGCGGATAATGCGCGGCGGCGACTCTGTCGCGATAAGGCGGTAGAGTCGTACAAAGGCAATATTATGAGGATAGCTTATGTAACCAACGAGTAGAACTGGCAGGCTGCAGATGGATTGATTTTGCCAGTGTGTTTCACCTACCCTTTGGCGCTTTATAGGAGAGCTGGAGCGATCGGCACGGTCACGGTGGCCAACCTGCCGCATAGGACCAAAGTCTGATTGAATCAGATTGCCCGCGTGACAGGATGTACTCCAAGTCTCGACTAGAAGTGCTGCGAGCCCGTGATGTGATTGCGCGACCTCTCGCGCAGCGCAACAACCATTCGGAACTGGAGTCACGAGCCCAGTGCCCCCACGATATCGACGCTCCATGTACTGGATGACCACAGACTATTTGACAGCACTATTTGTGCCAATGTACGCGTAGGGCGGTCAATATTTTTCGCGAATGCAGTCAAACCAAACTCTTTGGATACAACAGGAACGGTCGGCACTCCAAAAAAGTACTGGCCTGAACTCGAGTCACTTGTCCGATCAACGCTGTCGCAACGTCAGCTGACGAATTGCCTTCGATGAAGTCAACCGTGCGTTGTGCGATTTGATATGGAGTCTCTAACATGAAATATCCCTTCATCGCGTTGGTCGTCGCAGTTTCCGCATGCGCCAGCCAACCACCGTCAGATGTTCACGTCGTCGGCCAAAGCCATCTTCCCCCTAAGGCGGTCGCCCAATGCATCGCGCTGAAATGGGCGAACAACTCCGGGCAGCCCGTCTATTCGCAGTACATGCTCGCCAACGAACAGGCATTCGATGTCTACGTTCCAGGCCAGCAACCGCCAGGTGGCGCCTCCGCCGTCGTACGACAGGCCTCAGGAGGTTCTTGGGTGGGTTTCCGCGGCGCCGACAGCAACGCGAGCAGCACCATCAATCAGTGCCTGTAACCGAGATTCAGGCTGGCTTGGAC
>NZ_JBAUSA010000714.1:0-1593 GCF_049581465.1 Caballeronia sp.
GTCACGTTCATCGAGAAGATCCGAGGTGATGTCCTTGAGTGCCACAACACCTCGAAAATGATTGTCGGCGTCGACGACATACAGGTATTTCACGGGATATTCGAGAAACACGCGCGTCATGGTTTTCACGTCGGCGTCGAGCGCGACGACGGTATCGGCGGGCTTCACGAGCTCGCGCATTTGGGTGGCCGCGAGGCGCATCCGCTCTTTTTCCTCACGGTCGCGTCGCAGCGTGACGTCGTACATGGAAGTCTGCGCCGACGTTCGCGCGATAAAAAACGCCACCACGCACGAGAGCATGAGCGGCAGCATCACCTGGTAGCTCAAGGTCATCTCGAAGATCATCAGAATTGCCATCAGCGGCGCGTGCGTTGCGGCGGCGAGGAATGCACCCATGCCGACCATCGCGTAGGCGTACGGCGCGGAGGTGGAGTTTGGCCAGATGGCGTGAGCGGCCAGGCCGAACAGGCAGCCGACCACGGCGCCCACGAACAGTGTCGGGGTGAAAATCCCGCCGACCGCGCCCGAACCGGCAGTCGCCGCGGTTGCGACGATCTTGAAGAGGAGGACTGCCGCAAGGGCTCCCCAGGTCCACGGCTGGTGGAGGATAGAGTTCACCACTTCGTAGCCGTTGCCCCAGACTTCGGGCCACCAGATCGAGATGACGCCAACGATCAAGCCGCCGAGCCCGAGGCGCAACGGTAAAGGCAGTGGCAGCGCGGCGAAGCGATGTTTCGATGCCGCCAGCAAGCGCAGGAAGTTGGGCGCGAGCACACCGCAAATCAGTCCGAGCACGACGAACAACAGTACTTCCACGCCGGTGATTGTCGGGAAGATGGGCATTTCGTACGTGGGGTGATAACCGGCGAACTCGCGCATGGTGATGTTTGCCACCACGGACGACACGACGATGGGTCCGAAGCTTTCCATCGCGATCGAGCCGAGCACGATTTCCGTCACAAAGAACGCGCCGGCGATGGGTGCGTTATAGGCCGACGTGATACCGGCGGCTGCGCCGCATGCGACCAGCAGGCGCAGGCGTGGCGGATCGAAATGGACCCATCGGCCGATCAGCGAAGCGCTCAGGGCAGCGAGTTGCACCATCGAGCCTTCGCGGCCGATTGAGCCACCGCTCGCGATGGTAAAAAGCGACGATACGCTGCGCCACAGGCTTTGCCGGACCGGCACCACGCCATCGCCGATGGTCACTGCTTCCATGTAGTCGGCATGCACTTGGGCCGCCGCGTGACGCCGACTGATTAGCAGGCAGACGCCTGCGATCAGTCCGCCGGCTGTTGGCAGGATTACGCGGACGGGCCAGGGCAGGTGCGTGGCCATTGCGACGAAATTACTGTTTGCCCCGCCGAAGAGTCGCTGCAAGCTGTCGATGCTATCGCGGAAGGCAGCGGTCGCGAATGCGCCCGCGACGCCGACGATGACCGCCCATAGGAGCATTGAATGCGCATCGGAGAAGCCGAACAGGCGTTGGGCCCGGGTGCGCAGTTTGAGGAGGAATGAGAGCACTGGAGTTTTGGGGGCGAATTGGGGCGGGGCCGGGTGGGGGTTCGGGTCGGTGCTGCTAGCGGCGAGTGT
>NZ_JBAUSA010000715.1:0-14641 GCF_049581465.1 Caballeronia sp.
ATGTCGCAACCTTGGAAGACAAAACGCCCGATGAATTCATCGGGCGTTTTGCCGTGCGTTGTTTGAACTAACTTAATTAAGCCACTTGCCGGCTCTCTCCGCCCTTCGGATAGCGCCACTTCGCGAGCAACGCATTCCACTTCACCCGCGCCGCGTTCACGTTGTTGTCCTTCACGTGACCGTAACCGCGCATGGACTCCGGCAAGTTCGCCAGTTCGATCGCAAGCTGCAGCTTGTCGATCGTCAATCCGCTCATCAGCTCCTTTACCAGCGCCTCATACTCATCGATCAACGCCCGTTCCATCTTCCGCTCTTCAGTCCTGCCGAAGACATCGAACGCGGTGCCGCGCAGGAACTTCATCTTCGCCAAGATTTTCATCGCGGATAAAACCCACGGGCCGTACTGCTTCTTGATCAGATGCCCGTGTGCGTCCTTCTTCGAGAACATCGGCGGTGCAAGATGGAACTTCACTTTCCAGTCGCCTTCGAAGCTGCCCTTCAAACGTTCGATAAACGCTGGATCGGCATAAAGGCGCGCGACTTCGTACTCGTCCTTGTAGGCCATCAGCTTGTGCAGATTCTTCGCGACGGCCTCAGTCAGCGCGTATTGGCTCTCGCCGAAACTGCCGCCCACCTTGGCTTCCGCGATGCGCACCTGCGCGACGAGCCGCCCATAACGTGTCGCATACGCCTCGTCTTGATACGCGGCGAGATACGCGACGCGTTTTTCAATGAGTGCATCGAGTGCCTTCGGCGTATGCAGCGCGACAATCTTGCTGCTGTCCGTGCCAGACGCGGCTCCACGCCCTTGCGATTTCACAAGCGTCGTGACGGCCTCGACATCATGCGCCGCACGACGTCCCCATTCGAACGCGGCGAGGTTCTTCTCGACCTGCACCGCATTCAGCTCGATCGCGCGAACCAGCGATTCATGCCGCAACGGCACCCAGCCGCGCTGCCATGCAAAGCCAAGTACGAACGGGTTCGTGTAGATGGCGTCGCCAAGAAGTGCAACGGCGAAGCGATTGGCATCGACGAGCGCGACATGCTCGCCCGCCGCCGCTCGAATATCGGCTTGGGCGCTCGCACCCGGAAAGCGCCAGTTCGGGTTCTTGATGAAATCGGCGGTCGGCGTTTCAGCACTGTTGACCACCACGCGCGTATGTCCCGGCTGCATGCGCGAGCCGCATTCATCGCTGGCCGTGACAATCGCATCGCAACCGATCACGAGATCCGCTTCGCCCATCGCAATGCGCGTGGCGTGGATATCGCCGGGACGGGTCGCGATCTGCACATGGCTCATCACCGCGCCGCCTTTTTGCGCGAGGCCGGTGACATCGAGGACGGTTACGCCCTTTTGTTCGAGATGCGACGCCATGCCGAGCAATGCGCCGATGGTGACCACGCCCGTTCCACCCACGCCGGTGACCAGAACGCCATAAGGCCGGTCGATTGACGGCAATTCAGGCATGGGAACGGGCGGCATTGCATCGTCGGAAGCGCTCGTAACCTTAGGCTTCTTCAACTGGCCGCCTTCAACCGTGACGAAGCTCGGGCAGAAGCCGTTCACGCACGAGTAGTCCTTGTTGCAGGTCGACTGGTTGATCTGGCGTTTCATGCCGTACTCGGTATCGAGCGGTTCCACCGACAAACAGTTCGATTTCACCGAGCAATCGCCGCAACCTTCGCAGACGGCTTCGTTGATGACCACGCGCTTCGCCGGATCGGGATACGCACCGCGTTTCCTTCTACGGCGTTTTTCCGTCGCGCAGGTCTGGTCGTAGATCAGGATCGATGTTCCCGCGATCTCCCTGAGTTGGCGCTGGACTTCATCGAGCTTGTCGCGGTGGAACACATCGATACCCGGCGCCAGCCCCACGTTCGCCTGGTACTTCTCGGGTTCATCGGTGACGATCACGATCTTCGACGCCCCTTCGGCCGCCAGTTGATGCGTGATTTGCGGCACGGTGAGCACGCCATCGACGGGCTGGCCGCCGGTCATCGCGACCGCGTCGTTGTATAGGATCTTGTATGTGATGTTGTTCTTCGACGCGATAGCCGCCCGAATCGCCAGCAAGCCGGAGTGGAAGTAGGTGCCATCGCCGAGATTGGCGAACACGTGTTTGTCGTTCGAAAACGGCGCCTGGCCAATCCATGCGACGCCTTCGCCGCCCATCTGGCTGAATGTGCTCGTGCTCCGGTCCATCCAGACGGTCATGTAATGACAGCCGATGCCGGCCATTGCGCGCGATCCTTCCGGCACGTTCGTCGACGTATTGTGCGGACAGCCCGAGCAGAACCACGGCTTGCGCTCCGCTTCCACGCGTGGCTTTGCGAGCGCTCTTTCCTTCGCTTCGATCACCGCGATACGCGTAGCGATGCGCGCGCGGACATCGGCGGGAAGGTCGAACTTGTCGAGCCGCTTGGCAATCGCCTTCGCGATGATCGCCGGCGACAACTCGTAATGCGCCGGCAGCAACCAGTTGCCCATCGGTACTGACCACTCGCCGCCCGCGCCATCCTTTTCGTCGAACTTGCCGAACACGCGGGGCCGTTGCGCGTCAGGCCAGTTGTAAAGCTCTTCCTTGATCGCGTATTCCAGGATCTGGCGCTTTTCCTCCACAACCAGAATCTCTTCGAGGCCATGCGCGAATGCGTGCGCGCCTTGCGCTTCGAGTGGCCACACGCAGCCGACCTTGTACAAGCGAATACCGATGCGCGAGCAGGTTTCATCGTCGAGACCCAGGTCGCTCAAAGCCTGACGCACATCGAGATAAGCCTTGCCCGCCGTCATGATGCCAAAGCGCGCTTGCGGCGACTCGATCTCGATCCGGTCCAGCTTGTTCGCGCGCACGTAGGCGAGCGCGGCGTACCACTTGTAGTCGAGCAACCGCGCTTCCTGAACCAAAGGCGGATCGGGCCAGCGGATATTCAATCCGCCTTCCGGCATCGCGAAATCGGTAGGCAACACGATTTGCATGCGATGCGGATCGATATCGACCGAAGCTGACGACTCCACCACGTCAGTCACGCATTTCATCGCAACCCAGAGCCCCGAATAGCGGCTCATGGCCCAGCCGTGCAAGCCGAAGTCCAGGTATTCCTGCACATTCGACGGAAACAGCACCGGCAAGCCGCATGCCTTGAAAATGTGTTCGGACTGGTGCGCAAGCGTGGAGGATTTCGCCGCGTGGTCGTCACCGGCTAGAACCAGGACGCCGCCGTGCGCGGCCGAGCCCGCCGAATTTGCGTGCTTGAACACATCGCCGGTTCGATCGACGCCCGGCCCTTTGCCGTACCACATCGAGAACACGCCGTCGTGCTTGGCGCTCGGGTAAAGATTGACTTGCTGCGAGCCCCAGACGGCGGTTGCCGCGAGGTCTTCGTTCACGCCCGGCTGGAACACGATCTTTTGCGCGGCGAGGTGCTTCTTCGCCTTCCACAGGTGTTGATCGAGCGCGCCAAGGGGGGAACCGCGATAACCGGAGATGAACCCGGCGGTGTTGAGACCTGCCGCCTGGTCGCGTTGTTGTTGCAGCATCGGCAGCCGAACCAGCGCCTGTATGCCGCTCATGTACGCGCGACCGCGTTCCAGCGTGTATTTGTCGTCGAGGGTGACGGACTTTAAAGCAGCTTCTAGTGAAGCCTGTTGTTTGGGGTCTAGCGGGGCATTCATTGTTGTAACTCTCCACCAACGTTTGGGATCGCCAAAGCACATCTAGGGCTTTCGCGTCTTGTGAACGCGGCGGCCGGGATTATGAGTGTGACTTATTTGAATTTCTTCCAGCACTGGTAGTAACCCGCTGAAGAGCGTTTTAGCCCGCGCATGTTACGGGATGTAAAAACGCCCGATTTTGAGACTTTTCGGGGAACCGTTCGGGTCCATATCCTTCAAACACCCGCTTGGCGTTCGTTGAACGCTCGCTTTTGTAGTCGAATCAGCAGCACGTAGTCGAAGAGGAAATGTATGAAACAGCGCCATATTCAGAATTTTTTGATGGTTTCGACGGCGTTCTTCGCCATGAATGCACCGGTGCGCGCGGGAGGTTGCGCCGACTCGGAAGCGGCCCTATCCGGCGCACCCCGAATTTCGCAGGTCCGGGTTGAAGCGATCGCAAGCAAAGGCACGGCGTCTGACAAGGCCGGTTAACGCTCCGCCCCCAAACGCGGCATGCAAAAAATGGCGGTGATCTCATCAATCCCGCCATTTTTTCCTTGGCCAGCGCCGTTCCCGAATTAACTCGTCGTCGTGTCCTTCAAAACGCCGCGCCGTATCTGGTCCAGTTCGATCGATTCGAACAGCGCCTTGAAGTTGCCCTCGCCGAAGCCCTGATTGCCCTTGCGTTGAATGATCTCGAAGAAGATCGGACCAATCTGGTTTTCCGTGAAGATCTGCAGCAGGATTTCATCGGCGACGCCATCGATCAAAATCTTCCGCTTACGCAGTTCAGGTGTCGATTCGCCGTGATTCGGCACGCGCCGGTCGACCAGTTCGTAATACGTGTCGATGGTGTCGAGCAATGCAATCTTCGAATCGCGCAATCCGTCGACCGTGCTGCAAATGTCGGCACTGGCGAGCGCAACGTGCTGAATGCCTTCGCCGTGGTACGCATCAAGATATTCCTGAATTTGTCCCGATGTATCCGACCCTTCCTCGTTGATCGGAATGCGAATCTTGCCGCAGGGTGAGCTCATCGCTTTCGATTTGACCGCCGTTACCTTGCCTTCTATGTCGAAGTAACGTGCCTCGCGGAAATTGAACAGGCGTTCGTAGAATTCGGCCCATTCCACCATCCGGCCGCGATGCACGTTGTGCGTCAAATGGTCGATGTACGTCAGGCCATGGCCGACCGGATGTTGATCGGCGCCGGGAATCGGTTCGAAATCGACGTCGTAAATGCTGATGTCGCCGATGCTGCCCGGTTGCGCGCCGTTTTTGCCGCGCCAACGGTCGACAAAATAAATCAGCGAATCGCCGACGCCCTTGATCGCCGGAATGTTCAGCTCCATCGGGCCGGTCTTGTTGTCGAACCCCCAGGCGCCCAACTCCAGCGCGCGCTTGTACGCCTTTCCTGCATCGGCCACGCGAAAAGCGATCGCGCAAATCGACGGCCCGTGCACGCGCGCGAAACGCTGCGCGAACGAATCCGGCTCGGCATTCACCAGGAAATTGATGTCGCCCTGCCTATATAGCGTCACGTCTTTCACGCGGTGTTTCGCGATCGCGGTAAATCCCATTTGCACGAACAGCTTGCCGAGCGCGACCGGATCGGGCGCGGTGTATTCGATGAATTCGAAACCGTCGGTTCCGACGGGATTGTCCCAAGTCGTTGGCTGCATGGTTGTCTCCTGAGCGATTTAACGAGACAAAGTGTAGTGACGGACACGCGGTGAATGCTTGCGAATTAAATCGTCGATGTCTACGATAGCGCATGTTTATGCCGTCAAATAGCGAAAAGGAGACAGATAATGGCTGAAATGGAACTTGATGCGATCGATCGTAAAATCCTGGCGATTCTTCAGGTCAACGGCCGGCTGTCGAATCAGGACATTGCCGACCAGGTGAGTCTTTCGCCGAGTCCGTGTTTGCGGCGGATTAGCCGGATGGAAGAGGGCGGCGTGATCCGCGAATACGGCGCGCTGCTCGAGCCACGGCTGCTCGGACTCGGGCTGCGCGCGTTCGTGAACGTGCGGCTGGAGAAGCGCGGCGGGACGAGTTTCGCGGCGGGAATGAAAAATCCGCCGACGCACGCGGATCTCTTCCGCGAGGCTGTGCGCGCGTGGCCTGAAGTCGTGGCATGCGACGCTATGACCGGCGACATGGATTACCTGCTGCGCGTCCAGGTGGAGGACATGGAGCACTTTTCGCGCTTCATGCAGGATGAGTTGCTGCACCATCCCTCGGTGATCGACGTGAAGACCAGCTTCTCGCTTGAGCGCGTCAAGGAGACGACAGCGCTGCCGATTCGATGAATCGTTGGCCAAAGACACACGCAACTTCGCATTTCGCTACGCCGCCACCAAGCCGATCACCCGCCACGTTTCCTGCAGACGCAAAAAAGGCGGCTTTCGCCGCCTTTCGTGCTTTTGCGCATGCTTGCTGATTCGAGCCCGTTCTTAGGCCGCGTCTGCGGTAGGCATGAACGCCTGAAACATTTGCGATGCCCGGCGCGCCTGGCGCTTGACCGCGTAATCGATGACTGCGGCGTGTTCCTGCACCATCTCCGTCATGATGCTGCGCTGGTCAGCCGGTGGCAGCGACAAATACGCGTCGGCTTCGCCATACGCATACTCGATCTTCATGCCCGATTTCTTCGCGATGTGCATCATGGTGGAGTTTCGTGACAAACAATGCATGTAGAGCGTGGAAACTTGCGTATTTCGGCTGTGGATGGCTGCGCGCTCAAACAGACGGCTTCCGACACCGCGCCCGCGTGCGCTTTCCAGCACCGATACGCCGTACTCCGCCGTGCGCTTGTCGGCTTCAGACGGAAGGTAGGCCAGGTGGCCAACGCCAACGAGGACCAGTTGATCGTCGAAGACGCCAAAAACCGTGTCGCCCGGGAAGTCGATGTTCGCCACGTAGTTTTCAATCACGCGATCCGGCACGACTTGGCCGAAGCGCAGAAGGCGGTCGTCTTCGTCGAGTGCGAGGAAATGCTTGAGGAGTCGCTCACGATCCGTGGAGGAAAGTTCGCGGACGAGAACGGGCGAACGACCGGCAGACGAGTTCGAGCGTTCGGCTGCAAGGCTCGGCGCGGCAAGGCGGTTGAAAGACGTGTTCACGATGGTGGCTCCTTATTCATCAAGCGACGCGTGGTGCGCCGCAAAACGAATTTTAGCCGATCCTCGTAAACCGCACTAGGGAAAACCCGTAATAGAGTGTTGAGCTTTTCGTCTAAAGCGGGTTTTGAGAAACAAATTATTGATTAAAAACAATGAGTTAAATAGACGTGAGCAAACGGCATTCCCGATCATTCGTATTGTTGTTGCAGCGCCGCATTCTCAGCTATCGCCGTTCATCCCGTGCTCGATCACCTCGACAACCTGGTCCGCAAACTCCCGATAACCCATCTTTCCGTCCGGCTTGAGCCACGTAAAAGTCCAGTTGATCATCCCGAACACCATCATCGTGAGCGCGGTCTGGTTCTCTTTCGTCGCACGTTTCGGATACGCGCGCACGAGTTGCCGGGCGAACGCCGCGACAATGCCGCGCTGCCGTTCGAGCACGATCTCGCGTTGGGTATCTTCGAGATATTTCACGTCGTTAAGCAGCGCAACGTGCCGGCTGTGCGATGTCTCATATTCCGACAGAAAGGCGCGCACGAGCTCCGCAAAGGCTTCGCGCTCGGAGAGGCCGCGTCGTTGGCTTGCTCCTTCCACCTCCGCAATGATCAGCATCAGCCGCTTGGTGTAGCGGTCGAGCAGGTCGAAGAGGATGGCTTCCTTGCTCGCGTAATAGTGATACAGCCGCGCTTTGGACGTGCCGCTGGCGGCTGCCAGATCGGCCATCGATGTGCTCGGGTAGCTGGTCTGCGCAAACTTGGCTGCGGCGAGTTCGAGAATCTGCTCGCGTTGTGTGTCGTGATCGGGCGCTCGGGTTCGGGCCATTGAGTCTCGGAATATTGCTGAAGCTATCTTGGAATTTTAATGGGCGGCGCGGCAAATCTCGGCGTCCGCCATCCTGGCGGTATCGCCGCGAATCTTGAGTTTTCCTGCGGCGACGAGTTCGCGGCATCGCCAGAAGGCGATTGAGTCGCTGACCATGAAGCCGAAGCTCGCGCCCATGACCTGTCCGGCAACGCGCCGCGCGGCTTGCCAGCCATCGCTCGCGATCTGCAGGATGGTTTCGTCGACATCCGAGAACGTTCCCGCCGTAAACGTGTTGTCGCGCCAGCGGCGAGTGTCGCTGTTGATCTGCTTCACCTCCTGCCATTCCAGCGCGAGGCGGCCGATGCGCAGCACGGAGATGGGCGCAGCGCTCGGCAGCTTCGCGAGCAATTCGGCGGCGTGGAACATGCCGACTGCCGTTGCGTTGTCGCCACGGCCGCGGCGCGTGCCGTCGGCGTTGGCGGACAGGTCGTTTTCGTCGAGTCTGGCTTCGTTCAGACGCTGCGGCGCGGTTCGCAACCGATACGCCACGCGTCGCAAAGTGAGCTGGTCGGCGGCGCTTTGACCGTGCCAGATCACCACTTGACCGCTTTCCTGCGCGAGTTCACGCAGAACTGCGTCCTGTTCCTTCAGTTTCGCGATGAAATCAAACTTGGCCTCGTTCAGCACCTGCTGCCAGAACACGCCCCGTGCTTCCGGATTGTCGTCGATACCCTTTAGCTGGCCGACCGCGAGGTCGTCCTTCAGTGGCACGACGCGTTCGTCGCGGCCTGCCGTTAGCAGTGCCTCGCGCAAGGTATCGGCTGCGTGGTCGCCGTTGGTAACGTGGATGGTGCTCATGTGTCGCATAGCCGGCAAGACGTAAAAAGGCCGTCGTTGCGATTGTCCGCGCGGCGACTTGGCGCGGCACGGAGCATTCGAAACGAGCGGCCCCTAGTGTAAGCGAATCGACTCAGCGCAAAACGCCAAACACCATTTCAGCGTTCGTCATAGCTCACTACCACTCGGTCGCTGACCGGATGGCACTGGCACGTGAGGACGAAACCGGCGTCGATCTCGTGCTGTTCGAGCGTGTAGTTCTTCTCCATCGTGACCTCGCCTTCCAGGACTTTCGCGCGGCACGTGCAGCACACGCCGCCTTTGCAGGCATAGGGCAACGCCAGGCCGGCCTTGAGCCCGACGTCGAGCACGCTCACGCCGATGTAGGGCAACCGAAGCTTGCGCTTTTTCCCGTCGATGATCAGTTCCAGGTCGGCGGTGGGCGTGTCGTCGGTGATCTCGATAGCGGGTACGCCCGCCTGCGGCAACGGCGTGCCAAAGCGCTCGACGTGCACCTGTTTCGCCGGCACGCCCGCGGCCTTCAGCGCCGCTTCGGCGGCATCCATCATCGGGCCGGGCCCGCAAATAAAGGCTTCGTCGATGTCACTGGCGGGCACGAGCGAGTTTAGGAACGCCGCGCACTTTTCCTCGTTCAGCACGCCATTGAACAGCTCGACGTCCTGCAGATCGTCCGACATCACGTGATACAGCGAGAACCGGCTCATAAAGCGGTTCTTCAGGTCTTCGAGTTCTTCCGCGAACATGATCGCGTCCACGCTGCGGTTGCCGTAGACAAGCGTGAAGCGGCTCGTCGGCTCGGTTTCGAGCGTGGTCTTGATGATTGCCAGCACGGGGGTGATCCCGGAGCCGCCCGAAAACGCGACGTAGTGCTTTACGTGGTCGGCGTTCAAGTGGGTGAAAAAGCGGCCATCGGGCGTCATGACTTCTATTTCGTGGCCCGGTTTGAGCGTATCGAAGGCGAAATTGGAGAAGCGGCCGCCGCGCACGCGCTTGATGCCAATGCGTAATTCGCCGTCGCGGTCGTAGTCGGTCACGCCGACGCAAATGGAATACGAGCGCCGCGTTTCCTCGCCGTCGATGTGCGTCTTCAACGTGACGAACTGGCCCTGCGTGAAGCGGAACGCGTCGCGCAGCGCGTGCGGCACTTCGAAGGAAACGGTGACGGCGTCGGCCGTTTCGGGCCGAACGTCGCGGATGCGCAGTGGATGGAATTGCGGAGTCGACATGATCGTTTTCAGTACGGTTTGAAGTAGTCGAACGGCTCGCGGCAATCGATGCAGCGATACAAGGCCTTGCACGCCGTCGACCCGAATTGCGCCAGGCGCTCGGTGTGCGACGACCCGCAACGCGGGCAAGCGGGTTTGTCGACGGTACGGGGCACGAAGCGAATGGGCTGTTCTCGCGGCGTGTGCTCATTTGAGCCGCAATTACCCATCGGCGGCGCGATGCCGTATTGCCTGAGCTTTTCCCGCGCGGCGTCGGTCATCCAGTCGGTGGTCCACGCCGGCGCCAGGACCGTATCAATTCGATGCTTCGCGAACCCCGCATGATGCAGCGCGGCGCCGATGTCTTCGGCAATCTGGTACATCGCCGGACAGCCCGAGTAGGTCGGCGTGATGACGACTTCCAGTGTGTCGTCGGCGGCTCGGCGCACGTCGCGCAGAATGCCGAGTTCACGGATGGACACCACCGGAATCTCCGGATCGGGCACGGTTTCGAGCACGGCCCAGGCGCGTTCGAGTATGGCGGAGTCGGCATCGGCATCGGCATCGGCATCGGGGGCCGTTGGCATGAGATTCACCACGTTGCCCCGGGATGTTGCCGCGCGATGCTCTGCAACTCGGCTAGCAGGAAGCCCATGTGTTCGGAATGCTCGCCGAGCTTGCCGGTGCTGACGTGGCGGACATCGGCGGGAACGTTCAAGGTCGCTTCGGCGATTGTGGCGTTCACGTCTTCATGCCACAGCGGTTCGAGCGTTGCCGTCAGCGGCCCGATTCCCGAAACCGCGATGCTTCTTTCCACGTCGTCCACGCTGAAGAATTCCCGCGTGTAGGGCATCAGGTAATCAAGCGCTGCCTGAGCCCGCCCATGCGACTCTTCGGTGCCATCGCCGAAACGGATCAGCCAGTCGCTTGCGTGGTGCAGGTGATAGCGCGTTTCCTTGATCGACTTCGACGCGATCGCCGCGAGGTGCTCGTCGGTGGATTGCATCAGCGCCGTCCACAGATGGCCCATCAGAGTGGAGTAGAGGAAGTTGCGCACGACGGTCACCGCGTAATCGCGATCCGAGCGCGCGGTCCCGGACAACGGCCCCGAGTGCGGCAACTCTGACATCGTGTAATTGCGAAATTCCCCTTCGGCGCGGAAATACGCGTAATCGTCTTCGGTCTTGGTCGTGCCGTGTAATTGCGCGTCGAGCGTGGCGGCGTGCGAATAAAGCAGGCGCGCCTGTCCGATCAAATCGAGGCTCATATTGGCCAGCGCGATATCTTCCTCAAGAACCGGGCCGTGGCCGCACCATTCGGCGTTGCGTTGACCAAGGATCAGCGCGTTATCGGCGAGGCGCAGTACGTAGGACAGATGTTGGGGCGTCGTCATAGCTTGGCTCATCGTGGCTCGTCGCTTACATGTGGTTAATTTCGTCGGGCAGCACGAAAAACGTCGGATGCCGATAGATTTTGTCGCCGGCGGGTTCGAAGAGCTCGGCCTTATCGGCGGGATCGGACGCTGTTATTGCCGCCGATGGCACCACCCAGATGCTCACGCCTTCCTGGCGGCGCGTGTACACGTCGCGCGCCATGCGCAGGGCGCCGGGCGCGTCGGGCGCGTGAAGACTGCCGCAATGCTTATGGTCAAGACCCTGTTTGCTGCGTACGAACACTTCCCAAATCGGCCATTCCTGGTTCATTTCGTGTCTCCTTTAAGCGGCTTGCTTTTGAGCGCGGGCGGCTTGCTTGGCGGCGTGCGCCATTGCGGCATCGCGAACCCAGGCGCCGTCGTCGTGGGCTTTCACGCGCGTGGCGAGTCGTTCCTTGTTGCACGGTCCGTCGCCGTTCACGACGCGCCAGAATTCGTCCCAGTCGATCGCGCCGTATTCATGCTGGCCGAGTTCCTCGTTCCATTTCAGGTCGGGGTCGGGCAGCGTCACGCCGAGGATCGCCGCTTGTTCGACGGTGGCATCGACGAATTTTTGGCGCAGGTCGTCGTTGGAAATACGCTTGATGCCCCATTTGAACGATTGGCCGCTGTGGATGGAATCCTTGTCGCTTGGGCCGAACATCATCAGCACCGGCCACCACCAGCGGTCCACGGCTTGCTGGACCATTTGCTTCTGTGCGTTGGTGCCTTTCATCATGGAGAGGAGGGCGTCGAAGCCTTGTCGCTGATGGAAGGACTCTTCCTTGCAGATGCGGACCATTGCGCGGGCATACGGGCCATATGTGCAGCGGCAGAGCGGGATCTGGTTCATGATCGCGGCGCCGTCGACCAGCCAGCCGATCACGCCCACGTCCGCCCAGGTGGGCGTCGGGTAGTTGAAGATGCTCGAATATTTGGCTTTTCCGGCGTGGAGGGCGTTGACGAGTTGGTCGCGCGAGACGCCCATGGTTTCCGCGGCGCTATATAAGTAGAGGCCGTGTCCGCCTTCGTCCTGGACCTTCGCGAGCAGGATCGCCTTGCGCTTCAGGCTTGGCGCGCGCGAGATCCAGTTGCCTTCCGGCAGCATGCCGACGATTTCGGAATGCGCGTGCTGAGAGATCTGCCGCACTAGCGTTTTGCGATAGGCGTCTGGCATCCAGTCTTGCGCTTCGATCTTGCCATCTGCGGCCATGACGGCGTCAAAACGGTTTTGTTCCGGCGATGACGCGGCGGGGTCGATGGATTGCACGTTGCCGGGGGTATCGAGGGATTGCGTGTACATGACGTAGCGCTCGCTCAAGGAAGTCGGTGTGCGTCAATTATAAACCGACCGGTCGGTCGGTTTATAATTATTTTTGAGATAAGACGAAAGGCGTTCCGGGAGGGGCTTGGACCGGGGCGCGCAAAGCGGCCCAAAGGCCATGGTGGTGCGAGTTAACGGCTAGCCACGAATATAGGGCCGTCGAGGCGAAGCGTGTGCGTGCCGTTTGCGTGAGAGGGGGGTGTTCAACTGAGTGTTGAAGGGTGGGGACCGTGCTACGTTCGGGCCAAAGACCTGAAATGAGCAACGACGACACTGAGGTATTCGCGGTTTGAACGCGTTTCTTTGCTTCGTTTCTTTGCGCGTTTGCAGAAATGAAGTCCCGCCCCGGATAGGCGCTAACAGAAATAAACAAGAAAATCCGACTTAAGCAGAACGACCACGCTAGCAGGAGGACTCAACGTTATCCTCACACTCGCCGCGATCAGCACCCCTCCACTCTAGCCCCATACTCACCGCAAGCAGCACCGCCCAAAACGGCCCAAAGCCCCCTCCGGGAACGCCCCTCCGGGAACGCCCCCTCAAATAGCCTCCGTCAGCAGCCGCAACTCCTCAAGCAACTTCACCGCCGGCCCAGGCAGAATCCCCTGCCGCCGGCGAAAAGCGGTCAACGTCCGCGAGGCTTCCAAATCTTGAATATTCAACGCGTCGAAAACCCGCGCCTGGCTCTCGGCGTAATACATTGGCTCGGCCATCCAGCTCAAAAATCCGCATCGCGCGACGAAACTTTTGAGCACTGTTATCGAACGCGTCTCGACAACGACCTTCGGTAAGCCGAGTCCCCGCGCGGCGAAGGTCGCGCGCATATGCTCGAATGGACCCGTGCCACGCGGTGGAATGGCCCAGCGTTCTTCCATTACATCGGCGAGATGCAATGGCCCGCGGTCGCGCAACGGGTGCCCGGACGCAGCCACCACATAGCTGTTGTCGGTCCAGCGACAATCGGGAATCGCGCTGATTTCATCCGTGTCCGGGGCGGCGGTACTCAGCGCCAGGTCGATTTCGTGCGTCAGCAGCCCCTCGGCTAGCCGATCCCACACGCCTTCCATAATCTCCACGCGCAAGTTCGGCCACTTGTCGAGCACCTGACTCACCGCGAGCGGCAGGATCAGGCTCGCGATACTTCCCACCGCGCCGACCTTGATCGTGCCCTTTGCCAGTCCGCGCATTGCATCGATTTCCTCGCGTGCTTGTGCGGCTGCGTGCTGCAGCAGCATGGCGTGAGGCAGTAACGCGTCGCCAATGGCGGTCAGTTCCATTCCCTTCGAATGACGCTCGAACAGGGGCGCGCCGACCTGCGCCTCCAGCCGTTTGAGTGCGCGGCTCAACGCCGGCTGCGTCAGGTGCAGCGCGCTCGCGGCACGGCCGAGACTGCCGCAGGAAACAATGGTTGTGAAGAGCCTGAGTTGCTGAAGGTTGTAGCTAATGGTCTTCCCTTAATTCGATCCAAAGGTGCGACCCGAGCGATCTGCGCAAAACGCTTCTGTGCGAAGCCATTGATACGATTATTGCAATAAAGCCCATGCACAAAGGGCATGACTTTGGCCCGAAAAGGTAATTTTCAGTCAAACAAGGGCGGCTCATACTCGGTGCACTTCGATCAAACGCCAGCCACCATGACAGTCCGAGCCTCTGTTTCACCCGCAGCCCACGGTACGCCGACCGTCCGTGATTCGGTTATCGACTTGATGCGCCGTCTCGGCATGACATCCGTGTTCGCCAACCCTGGCTCCACTGAGCTGCCGATGTTCCGCGATTTCCCCGCCGATTTCCGTTACGTACTCGGCTTGCAGGAAGCCGTTGTCGTCGGCATGGCGGACGGTTTTGCTCAGGCGAGCGGCCGCGCTTCGCTGGTAAATCTGCATTCGGCGGCGGGCGTGGGCAACGCGATGGGCAACATCTTCACGGCCTTTAAAAATCACACGCCAATCGTGATCACCGCCGGCCAGCAGGCCCGATCGATACTGCCGTACGACCCGTTCCTGTGCGCCACGCAAGCCGCTGAAATGCCGAAGCCGTATGTGAAATGGAGCATCGAACCCGCACGCGCGCAGGACGTGCCGCTCGCGCTGGCGCGCGCATACAGGATTGCGATGCAGGAACCGCGCGGACCGGTGTTCGTATCGATTCCCGTGGACGACTGGGATCAGCCGGCCGAATACGTCGCGGTGACTGAGGTCAGCACGGCCGTGCGGCCGGATCCGGCGGCGCTCGAACGTCTCGGCGCGGCGC
>NZ_JBAUSA010000716.1:0-1859 GCF_049581465.1 Caballeronia sp.
AGTCGGGCATTTTGGGCATGCACAAGATTCAGGACCGGCCGATCGCCGTCGGCGGCAAGGTCGAAATTCGGCCGATGATGTATCTAGCTTTGAGCTACGACCATCGCATCGTCGACGGCAGGGAGGCGGTGACCTTCCTTGTCCGCGTCAAGGAGGCGCTCGAGGACCCGGCGCGGCTCGTGCTGGATCTCTGAAGGTGTCTGTGTTGAATTTTTTACTGAAGGGAAGTCAATAGAAAAAGCGCGTTTTTCAAGGGTTGGGGAGCATGACCGAGGGGCTTTTTCTCATCAATGGCGACGAACCTCTAACGCGTTTGCAGCCCGCGGAATTCGAGCGTGAGGACGTCTTTCAAGCGCTCCTGGCCCGGTTTCCGGAACTATTAACAGATGCTGATTTTGGGGAGGGGGAACCTAGAAAGTGGCTGCTTGTGACGCGGGAGGCCATGGTTCCGGCCGAAGCGGATGGTTCAGGCAGATGGAGCTTAGATCACCTTTTTCTGGATCAAGACGGCGTTCCTACACTCGTGGAAATCAAGCGAGCGAGCGATACTCGACTGCGGCGGGAGGTTGTCGCGCAGATGCTCGACTACGCGGCAAATGCGGTCAATTACTGGAAGCCTGAAGATATCGAGAAATGGCTCAACCAGCGTTGCCAACAAGACGGCCTCGAGTCTTCGAATGAGGCTTTAAGGACAGCGTTTGGTATTGATCAGTTGGGCCTCGAGACCTACTGGCGTACTGTCCGTGCAAATTTGGGAAGCCGAAGAATCCGTATGATATTCGTTGCTGATCGTATTGAGCGCGAGCTTGAGGCTATCGTCGCCTTTTTGAACGAGCAAATGAAGGATGCGACTGTCGTTGCGCTCGAGTTGGCCCAATTTTCAAACGGGACCCAACGAATTGTTGCGCCGCGCATCATTGGTCTTACTGACCAAGCGTTGGCCAGCAAGCGCGTCACTCCGGCGATGGCATCGTCGGTGGAGGACTGGCTCAATAACTGGATAACAGATGACGAATATCGTCAGAGTTTCAAATGGTTCGTTGGCCAAATGCAGCCTGCCGGCATGAAACCCAGAATAGCGGGGCACTCGCTAGCACTTGATCTTCCAACTGCTGTGGGCGAACTAACGCCGGTCTACTTGAAGTCCGACGGGAAAATAAGCGTTCCTTTCTATATGCTAAAAAAATCGCCTGCGTTCAAAGACGAGCAAGCGCGAAGGAAACTTCTCCAGACCTTCGAGCAAGCGGGCTTCAGATCTTTGAGGTCGAACATCGACGGAGAGCCCAGCTTCCCCGCGCCTAGGCTGATTAGCGATCAATCTTGGCAGCAGCTAGTCGAGATTATCATGTACATAATCGAAGAGCTACGTGGGCCTGATGCCACTGCGGCGAATAAGAAGGAAGTTCCAGTCTTAACTGTTCGTTCGTAGAGAGCGGTTTGCCCGGCGCAGGTGATGCTCGCGAGAAGGTAGATGAGCGAATTGACGTGCCTTGAACTGAGCGTCGTGCTGTGGCTCGCCCATGTCTTGGTTCAGGCGGGTTTCGGCAACGCGCAGACGCCATTCGGCTATCTGTTCACGTCCCGCGACAGGCCAGCCGAGGCCCGCGGCGTTTCGTACGGTCGATCCTGCCGGGCGCTGTCGAACTACCTTGAGAACTTCACGCCCTTCGTGGCTTTGGCGCTCGCCCTCATCGCCACTCAGCGAACAGGCGGCGCTGGCGCTGTCGGCGCGACAATCTGGATTCTGGCGCGCATCGTCTACCTTCCGATTTATGTCTTCGGCATTATCTATGTACGGACATTGGTGTGGGGGATTTCGATCATCGGCCTTGTGATGATGCTGGGGCGATTGATCGGAT
>NZ_JBAUSA010000717.1:0-4960 GCF_049581465.1 Caballeronia sp.
GCCGGCGACAGGGACAACAGGCTTGCGACCCGGGCGGAGAGATCCGCCGCGGCGGCGTCGCGCGGAAGATGGTCGAGTCAGACATCGAGGCCGCCGCGCGCGACGAGGGTCGCCCGCGATAGATCGCTCATTGCCAGGACATGGGTATGGCCGAGCGCGGGATCGACCGCGATACGACGCAGCATGGCGAAGCGTTCGGGATCGTCGTCGACGAGTTCGATCACGAAAAGCGCGGGTAATCGGGTACCCATGGCGAGCAGCGCGGCGTAGGGATCGTCAAAGGTATCGACCACGCATTCCGGCACGTCCGCCAATGCCCGCCTGTAAATTGGCAGCCGTATGGGCGCCGCCAGCACGACGACGATTGCGGAGTGCGCCGCAGTCGATGGTCCTACTTTTTCCAACAGCGCGAGGACCGCGCTGCGCCTGACCCGGCGGTGACCCCCTGGCGTCTTCCATGAATCGAGCGCGCCGTTTTCGACCCATCCCTGTGCGGTGCGGATCGACACGCCGAGTAGCGCGGCCGCTTCGCGAGTCGTAATCACTGGATCGTCCATTGAACTGCCTCTCAAGCAGCAAATGGCGTACGAGCGCACTGTCGCCGAAAATTTCAACAACAGACGGCATCACGCGACAGGGGTAGTCATCTAGATGTTAGGCAAAAAATTTGGCAAAAATGGAAATTATGGGGATAATCGAGCCGCGCTGGATTTGGGCATTTGCCCGCCACGCGCACCTTCTCTCAGGTTCTAGTTTATTCCCCGGAATGCTAGAACTTTTTGCCGGCCTCGTGCCGGCATTTTTTTGGCCGGAACAAATGCAAAGCAGGGTGAAGGGACTTACTCGGCATCGGTTGGGCCATAGCGTCGGCCGGGTATGTGAGCACGTAAGACATCGGCTATATCCGATGTTGTGCAATCCGCCGGAACGACACTCAGTTGCTTGCAGGGATCGCTTTTGAGCGCCCATTCGACCATTCGATACGACCGTCCCCAAGGCCGCTCGACGGGATCGGATAACCTGCACTCCTGAAGCGGCAACGCGTGCTCGGTTTTCATCGCCGACTTGATATTTTGAAACGATGCGCTGGCGGCCATGGCGTGTCCTCGCTGTGAGACCTCAATAAAATACCGTGCCTGACGGAAGAAGCTGCGGGCTTAATGTGCCCGCCGACAATTAAGCGCAACTTAAAGCGCGCCCGGAAAGTAGCGTTGTGCGAGTCGGCCGACGCCCCGACGGCTTGCATCGCTACTTCTCGGCGTGCTCACAATACTGTATATTTATACAGGTCGATGGTCATGTCATTCGCATTTGAAAATGAATATTCGTCACTCTCCTGAAGCCACTGAAGCCGCTGCACTCGCTCGCTACGTGTACGCCACGCGCGCGGTGTCGGCTGCTTTCGACGCAACACGCGGCGAGCCCGAACTGGGCGTGCAAGGCGGTGCGGTCGCGCTGGCCATGCAACGGCTGGATGCCGCGCTGCTTGAACTCGACACATCCCGGCGGTCGCTCGACGCTATTCTTTCGCGCGCTGGCGGACACTGAAAACTGGAGCGATTGCCTTGAGATCCCTTTCATCCAAATTTTCTTCGAACGTCGCGCTTGCGTTGTTAGCTGGGTCAATGTGGCTGGCGCCGGTCGTCGCCTACGCGGCCGGACGGTACGTAGAAGTGTGGAACCCGCCGGAATCGCAGACGTTCAAGGCGAAGGGCAAGACCCATGGCATGGTGCCGGTGCAATCGAAGAAGAAGCGCAAGAACGTGGTGGTGAAGCGGGTCGCGGACAAGACGAACGTCGCGCCGCCAGGCTCGTCGGCTCAAATGTCGGCTGGAGCTACTGGCGCCGGACGCACGAAGCTCGCGCCGAAACCGGTTGATCCCACGCCGCACCTGCCGCCGCTCATTGGGCCCGATGGACGGGTGTTGCGCGTTTGATCGCGAGCCCGTCAAGCGTGCAGGGCAACTCCCCGGAAACGTCGACTCGCTTTGCAAGCAACGCTTTTTCGCGCATGGGCAGACGAACGCAGCAGTCTCGATAACGGGCTCCAACCAGGCTCCAAACTGAAGCCGCCCGCTAGCAAAAATATCTTTTCGATAGCGGACGGCCAGCGCTACAACCGGTTCGGCCCAGCACCCTTAGCGAACGTCTAGAGTTGACCCATCAACAGTAAGACAATCACCACGACGAGCACCACGCCCAAAATCCCGCTTGGGCCGTAACCCCAGCTGCGGCTATGCGGCCACGAAGGGAACACGCCTAGCAGCAACAAGATCAGCACGATCAGCAATATTGTTCCGATAGTCATCCGACTTCTCCCTATTTATTGGATTGATTGAAGAGTGAATGGCGATGCCGCGCGCCCTCGCAATTACGATGTCTCTTCAGCAAGCCGTGTGCCAAGGAAGAAATAAGACTGACGATTACTAGAGCGGGGGAGCGTGGAGTCCTCCTGCTAGCTGCAAGCAGGACCGCCGACTCCTTTCCTCTCGCCCCACACTCACTGCAAGCAGAGCCCGCTGACCGGCGTCAGAACACGTACTGGAAGGCCCAGAACAAGCCCCCCGCCAGCGCGATCGAAACTGGCAATGTCAGGACCCAGGCGATCGCGAGACTCCTGACCGTGCTCCATTGCAACCCGGAACCGTTTGCAGCCATTGTCCCGGCCACGCCCGACGACAAAATGTGCGTCGTGCTGACGGGCAGGCCGTAGAGGTCGGCGGCCCCGATGGTGAGCATCGCGACGACTTCCGCCGATGCCCCTTGCCCATACGTCAAGTGCGTCTTGCCGATGCGCTCGCCAACAGTCACCACAATGCGTTTCCAGCCGACCATCGTGCCGAGGCCGAGCGCTACGGCGACCGCGACCTTTACCCAGGTTGGGATGAACTTCGTCGAGTGATCGAGCTGGCCTTTGTAGTTGTCGAGGACGGCGGCATCGTCTGCGGCGAACGCGGGCGCTTTCTGCTTTTCCATCAGGCGCATCGCCTCGGAGGCCACATACATGTTGTTGCGCACGTTACTGACAATGCTTTGCGGCACGGTTGCCATCGACGTCGACGGCCCGATCTGGTTGTCGATGATGCCGGTGAGCTGCTGTAACGCCACGACCGTATCCGGCGCAAGCGTCTTGGTCTGGACATAGTGCTGCACCGTTGCGCGGGGATCCGCGACCGGGGCCACGCCGTTGGTGTACTTGCCAAGCACTTCCGACGCGTGATGCCCGACCGACACGAAAGTCTGCGTCTCGGAAGGTGTGACGGCGCGGTTCAGCGCGTAGGCCGTGGGCACCGTGCCGATCAGGATCAGCATGATGAGGCCCATGCCCTTTTGCCCGTCGTTCGACCCGTGCGCGAAGGAAACGCCCGTGCATGTCAGGATCAGCAAGCAGCGGATCCAGAACGGCGGCGGCGTGTTCTTCTTCGGTTCCTGATAAAGCGCGGGAACCCGCACGACCAGCTTCATCACGTAGAGCAGCAAGCCGGCCAGGAGAAACCCGACCACCGGCGAGAACAGCAACGACTTGCCCACCGACACTGCCTGGGCCCAGTCAACGCCCGACGTTCCCGACGTGCCGTGCAATATCTGGTTCATCAGTCCAACGCCGATGACCGAGCCGATCAGCGTGTGGGAACTCGACGAAGGGATGCCGAGCATCCACGTGCCAAGGTTCCAGATGATCGCGGCGATCAGCAGCGCGAACACCATCGCGAAGCCTTGCGAGCTGCCCACGCCGAGGATCAGTTCCACCGGCAGCAGTTGTAGTACGCCAAACGCGACCGCGCCGGACGACACCAGCACGCCGATGAAATTCCACGCGCCCGACCACACGACCGCCAGGTTCGGCGTGAGCGAGTTCGTGTAGATGACCGTGGCAACGGCGTTCGCCGTATCGTGGAAGCCGTTCACGAACTCGAAGCCGAGTGCGATTAGCAACGCAAACCCGAGAAGGACGTAGGGCAATATTGACGACTGCTGCACGGACTCGAGATCGCTAAAGAGATGCGTCACGCAATAAACAATTCCGATCGCGATTACGACGAGAAACAGCGGCATGCTGAGCCGGCGTCCGAGAGAGCGGGGCCCGTTGTCGTTGCGTTCGGGGAAGGCAATATCGGGCATGAGAAGTCCTTTGAACGTGAGGCGGCTAAGGATGGAGAGTCGGGCTTCAGGCGACGAAACTTCTGAGACGCAACTTTTGGCGTTTTTACATTTGGCAGTGCGGACCCTTATATTTGCATGCGCTTTATTTCGATTTGATGACGCTCGGCCGCCGACCATTTCATCTGGCAATACGTGAAATACGTGAGGTCGAAGACGAGAGGCAATGTGACGTGACATGACGCGCCGCAGCGGGCGCTAGCGGGCCTTTCTCAGAAGAAGGGCACCGGAGGGGCGTTATTGGAAAATCATGGACGGGCCTGATGCCGCCACGCGTGCTGCGCGAACCGCATCGCGCGAGATAGCAACCCTGCGAATCAGGGCTTCGTTATCAATGCCGTTGGTAGCGGTTCGTTGAACGCCTCTAGACGCACGTCGGTGAGTTCGGCCGAAGCGGAGACGTGCTTGTCGTAGTGACCGGCTTTCCAGCGGGCGCGAATGAACGGCAGTTCGTGGCCCGACAGATGCAGCGCGATGTCCGTGACCCAACGCTGTGTCGGCACGGGAATGCCGTGTAACGAGATGGCTACGAACGCGAGGCTTAACGCGACGGGCGCGGCTGAGAGCTTGCCCGGTTCGGCGCGCCACGCAAATGCCACGAACAGCACAGCCGCGAATGCGCCGAGCGCACACCCTGCGATGACTTCCGAGACCGAATGAGCGTTGAGCAAGATGCGCGATACGCCGACTGCAACGCCCGCGAGCACGCCCGCCGCCGCCCCCAGCGCGCGCAACCAGCCCCGTCCTGGCAGGCATGCGACAAACAGCGCAACGGGCAGGACCGCCGACGCCACCATGG
>NZ_JBAUSA010000718.1:0-1507 GCF_049581465.1 Caballeronia sp.
TGCGCCGTGTCGATGACGCTGACGCGGGGACGCGTGGTGGACGAAGCTCTGTTCGCCGCGCGCGCTTCAATCGTCCCGGTCGGGCGCGAGAGCGTCAAGGCGCGGCGAGTCGAAGCGTCCGATTTCATCGCGCGAGGGCAGGGGCCTTCGACGCAGGCGATCGGCGTCATTCCGGGCAAGATCATCACCGATCGTGTTCCGGTGACCCTGCCGTTCAAGAATCGCGAGCGCGGCCTCGATCTAAGCCAGGACGTGCTCAAGGTCTCGGTCGTCGCGCGTCACGGAATCAATGACAACCACGCCACGGCCTTCGTCAAAGGCTTTGGCATGAAGCGCGGCGCGATCGCGTCCTCCGTCGGCCACGACAGCCACAATTTGTGCGTGGTCGGCGCGGATGAAGTCGACATGGCGGCTGCGGTCAACCGCTTGCGCGAAACCGAGGGCGGGTTCGCGGTCGCGTGCGACGGCAAGGTCATCGCCGAACTGCCTCTGCCGGTAGCGGGCCTCATGAGTCTCACGAGCTTTGAAGCGGTACACGAAGAATTGATCCCGCTACGCGCTGCGGCCAAGGGCTTAGGGGTGACCCTTTCCGAGCCCTTCCTGCAAGTGGCCTTCCTCCCGCTGCCCGTGATCCCGCACCTCAAGATCACCGACATGGGACTGGTCGACGTCGACAGGTTCGAGTTCGTGCGCGACTAGAATTCGCTGCGATTCTTGGCGTGTCAAAGTAAGTTGAAACACTTCAAGCAGAGTCGCTTCGCTTCCTGAAATGGAAGCGGATATACATACTAAATACGTTCACAACCGGCGTTCCCTTTCCTCAAATGGCTATCGCAAGAACCGGACTGAACCGTGTACGACGAACTTGTTTGGGGTTGTCACTTCTCGCAAATTCTAGCAGCCTGAACTGATGCTTACGGGGGGCCGTCTCTGGGGACAGGTTTTAAGCATCGATTTACTTTAGCTATTGGTGTTGAGATATGGGCGAACGGACTCGATCACCCGGAGCCTTCCGACCGGCGCGGCAGGTCAGCTCCTCTACAAGCGAGGTCGATCCCGTTACAAACAACGCTCGGCACCGTGTTCTTATCGTGGACCTGAACAATTTCGCGACGTTTCCGACGTTGGCTGTCGGCGTGCTTGTCTCCGCGCTACGTCAGGAAGGACATGAGGTCCAGGTCTTATGTCCGCTCGCCCACGATGTTCCAGCGGCGGAAAGAGAGAGACAGGAGAACTGGTTCGATCATTTCAAGCAAAGACTTCATCTGACCGAAGCGCCTTGGCTGCGAATTCCAAGAAACTTGGCCCGCACAGTGCGTGAAGCGTGGGTGGAACGACCGCATCCAACGGTGCTGAGGGAAGTCGAACGCGCGCTGGAGCGCGGACCAGACATCATTCTTCTGTCTGCCTATTTTCAGCACTTCAACAGCGTGAAAGAAATTGGAGAACGGGCGCTGAAGAAAAGAATCCCCGTGCTTCTCGGTGGGGCCATGTTTAACAACAGTGA
>NZ_JBAUSA010000719.1:0-7288 GCF_049581465.1 Caballeronia sp.
AAAGCAGCAGCGTGTATAAGCACGGGTGACATTAAGTCACCCTGGCGAAGAGAAGCCGGTGAAAGCCCAACACGGTCGTGCCACTGTATTGGGTTTGTAAGCTTCAGTTTATTGAAGACTTATCGAACCAAGAGCCAGCCCTCTCTACGCCCTCGCTTGCAACACTATCCCGGACCCGTGTTCCGAGAAGGCTGCCGATGTTTTCCCAACTCACCCACGTGTTCAGTGATTCCAGCGCCAGGGTGCGCGCCAGGCTTTTCGGCATCTATGGCGTTTTGCTTGCCGCGAACCTCCTCGCCTGGCTCTGGGCACTCGCCGCTTTTCGCCACCATCCCGTCCTGCTCGGCACCGCGTTGCTCGCATACGGTTTTGGCTTGCGCCACGCGGTCGATGCCGATCATATCGCCGCAATCGATAACGTCACCCGCAAACTGATGCAGGAAAAGAAGCGCCCGGTGACAGTCGGCTTTTTCTTTTCGCTCGGGCATTCGACCGTCGTCGTCCTTGCGTCGGTGGCTGTAGCGCTGGCGACGTCCGCAATGAAGGGACGCCTCGAGCACTACAAGGACCTTGGCACGGTGATCGGCACATCGGTGTCCGCGCTGTTCCTGTTCGCGATCGCCGCGATGAACCTGATCATCCTCAGATCGATCTACGAGGCGTGGCGCAACATCAAGAACGGGGGCGCCTATGTCGACGACGACTTCGACCTGCTGCTCGCCGATCGTGGATTGTTTGCCCGCCTGTTCCGTCCGCTGTTTCGAATCATCACCCGTAGCTGGCACATGTTCCCGCTGGGCTTCCTGTTTGGTCTCGGCTTCGATACCGCGACCGAAATCGCCCTGCTCGGAATCTCCGCTAATCAGGCGGCGCGAGGTCTGTCTCCGTGGGCGATCATGGTGTTCCCCATGCTGTTCAGCGCGGGGATGTCTCTCGTAGACACGCTGGACGGTCACCTGATGCTCGGCGCTTACGGCTGGGCGTACCTGAAGCCGGTCCGCAAGATCTACTACAACATGACCATCACGATGGTCTCAGTGATCGTTGCAGTGGTGATCGGCAGCATTGAGGCGCTTGGCCTGCTCGCGGACCAATTGAAGCTGCAAGGCCAGGTGTGGGATGCCGTAGGCGCGCTCAACGACAATTTCGGCACGCTGGGTTACGTGATCATCGGCATCTTTGCGCTCAGTTGGGCAGCGTCGGTGTTCATCTACCGTGTGAAACGCTTCGACGAGTTGGAAATCAGCCAAAACAAGCCATAAGCGCGACAGGTCGGCAGCGGATAGGCGGTTATGCCGCCCCTCCTTTTTCGCAGGCGGAAGGGCAACCTTGCGATTTCTTTGCCCACGTATGTCCAGACCATCCATCCCGAAGCGGAACGGGTTGGGTGCAAAAATCACAAGTAACGTCGGGAAACATATTTGAGCATTTCCACGGAGACAGCGTAAATCTGTCACGCGATACTTTTCAAATGACCTCTATTTTTATCATCCGCACTACTATCTAAAATCACTACATGACAAAGGGAGATGTCTGAAATCTCTCAAAATGCGGTGCGCCTGAAGTACGCGTTTACATCAAGCTTGCCCTGCAAACTAACCTATCCGCTGCCGCCGCGCGACCAGGAAATCCTACGCGACCCCGAAACGGCATCAAAGCCAGACCACTTCGAGCGTAATACAAGCGCCTACGCACGCACCTTCAGTCCGGGGCGCCGCTGAGACCCCACACCGGCGCGGCGCATTAGTTCATTGACCTCAAGTAAGCGCCCTGACGGACGCCGCAGACACCGACGCCGGACGTGCTTTCGCCCCCCCTCCGGAACCCCCTCCGGGATTTCCCTCGTTTACATATCCGCATTTTCCGTATTAAATAAATCAACTTGATTTAATAAATAAACAAACCTCGAAGATTTTCCGGAGGAGACGCGTGAGAAGCCCCCACATCGGCCGTGGCAGCAATTCTGCCAACCTGCGGCTATACCACGAACGCCTGTTGCTGCAGGCGCTCCGGCGCTCGCAGCCCACCTCCAGAGCGGACCTCGCTCGTCAGGCCAACCTGACGAGCACGGCTGTCGGCAGCATCATCGCGTCGCTCGATGAGGCCGGGCTCATCGAGTACACGGGCCGCCGACTTGAAGGTCAACGCGGTCAACCCGCCTCCCTGATTCAGTTGGACCCGCGTGGCGCTTTTGGGTTCGGCGTGCGGCTGGACCGCACCAGCATTGAGACCGTCCTCGTGAACTTCGCCGGCAACATGCTGGCTCGAAGCGTGCACGAGATGGTGCTGCCTCACCCGGGCCAGGTGCTCGATATAGTTAAGCACGACGTACAAAACATGCTTGCCTTGCTAGCGCCGGCCGAGCGCAAGCGCCTGACCGGCGTCGGCGTCGCGCAGCCCTTCCACCTGGGTAGCTGGGCGCGAGAACTCGGCCTGCCCGCCGACCTTTTCCGGGCCTGGGACGAGACGGATTTCCCCGCTGAACTCGGCAGCGTCCTGTCGCTGCCGGTGTTCATCGAGAACGACGGCAACGCAGCAGCCATCGCGGAGCTGTTCTACGGCTGCGGGCGCCAATGTGAAGATTTCGTCTACCTGTTCCTGGGCTCGGCGATCGGCGGCGGCATTGCCATCGAAGGGGATTGCTTGCGCGGCGGCACCGGCAATGCAGGCGATATCGGCATCATGCCGGTCCCGCCAAGCCGCCTCTCGTCGGCTCCCCAGCCTGCGGGGCAATGGGACATCCTGCTGTCACGCGCGTCCCTCAATGCGCTGGCACGACATCTGCGCCATAGCGGCGAGACGATCTCGAACCGGTTCGACCTGACGGCCTGTATCGAGCGTCGATTGCCGGCTGTGGACGAATGGATAGACGATTGCATCGAGGCGCTCGCGCCCGCCCTGCACGCCACGTTGTGCGTCGTCGACGTTCCGGCGATCGTGCTCGACGCCGATGTCGACAGCGGACTGCTCGACACGCTCCTTGAACGCCTGCGCGTGGCAATGGCCGCCACCGCACCGGAGGCCCGCAGCGTGCCGGCACTGATCCGGGGCACGTTTGGTTCGGACGCGGGGGCCATTGGCGCGGCCACGCTACCGATGTTTTTTAACTTTTCGCCGAGCGCAGGCTTGCTCAACAGCAGCAGCGCCAAATCGAAGGAGGTTAGCCATGCCAACGATTGAGTCCAGGCCCGTGCTGCTGCAAATGCGCGGCATCAGTAAAACCTTTCCCGGCGTGCGAGCGCTCGACAACGTCTCGCTAACCGTGTACCCAGGCGAAGTGCATTCGCTCATGGGCGAAAACGGCGCAGGCAAGTCCACCTTGATGAAGATCCTCTCCGGCGCCTACCAGGCGGACGCGGGCGGAGAAATCATCGTCGATGGAAAGGTGGTCAGTATCGATGGCCCGATGGCCGCGAAAGAACTCGGTATCGCGGTGATCTACCAGGAATTGAGCCTCGCGCCGAATTTGTCTGTTGCCGAAAATATCCATGCGGGCCGCGAATTGCGCAAGGGCGGCCGCTGGAGCATTGTCGATCGACCGGGGATGGAGCGCGGCTCCGAAGACGTACTCAAGCGCCTGGGTGCGACCTTTAGGCCGCAGACCCTGGTGGGCGACTTGTCCATCGCCGAGCAACAACTGGTCGAGATCGCCCGCGCGGTACACGCACGTGCCCGCATCCTCGTGATGGACGAGCCCACCACGCCGCTTTCGTCGCGTGAAACGGACCGTCTCTTCGAACTGATTCGCACGTTGCGTGCCGAAGGCCTCGCGATCATCTACATCAGCCATCGCATGGCGGAAATCTATGAACTCTCGGATCGTGTGTCCGTGCTGCGCGACGGTGCGTATGTCGGCACGCTGGAGCGGGAGGCGCTCAACGCCGAGAGTCTGGTCAAGATGATGGTGGGTCGCGACATTTCGGGCTTCTATAAGAAGCAGCACGCCCCTTACGATCCGGGCAAAATCGTACTGTCGGTGCGTGACGTGACCGATGGACGCCGCGTACGAGGATGCAGCCTTGAGGTTCACGCGGGTGAGGTGCTCGGCATTGCAGGTCTGGTCGGCGCCGGGCGTACCGAACTGGCCAGACTGATTTTCGGCGCCGAACCGCGCCTGCGCGGTGAAGTCGCTGTGGACGGCAAGGCGCTGAACGTGCACACGCCGCGCGATGCAATTGACGCGGGCCTCGTCTATCTCACCGAAGACCGCAAACGGCAGGGCCTGTTTCTCGACATGAGCGTGCGTGACAACATCAATGTCGCTGTAGCAGGAAGAGACGCTCGCATGGGTGTGCTCGACCTCGCCCGGGGCGCCACTCGGGCACGGGACGCCATCGCCGCGCTCTCTATCCGCGTCGCGAGTGCCAAGGTTAACGCAGGCTCCCTGTCCGGGGGAAACCAGCAGAAAGTGCTGCTGTCGCGTCTGCTGGAAACCAAGCCACGCGTACTGATACTGGACGAACCGACGCGTGGCGTAGACATTGGCGCCAAATCCGAGATTTATAGAATCATCAATGAACTGGCCCAAACGGGCGTGGCCATCATCGTCATATCGAGCGAGTTGCCGGAAATCATCGGTGTCGCCGATCGTGTGCTGGTGATGCGCGAAGGCGAACTCGTCGGCCAACTTGGCGGCCACACGGGCACGCCGATTTCCCAGGAAGCCATCATCGAACTGGCGACCGGTTCGCGACCCGAGCTCGGCGAGGCGGCTTGACCCGTGGCTTGACCCGCAGCTTGATCTGAATAAAGCACCAGTCACAAATACTCTGGAGGACGACATGAGCAATACTACTAAGCATCAGGACGCCGCCGCACCGGTCAAGGCGGACGCCAACCCGGCCCAGCGCCAGGCCCGCATTCAACATAAGGAACGCATGCAGTCGCTGATGCGCACGGCCGGCATGCTTCCCGTGCTGATCCTGCTGTGCATTGGCTTTGGCATCGTGACGGGCAACTTCTTCAGCCTGCAAAATCTCTCGATCGTCACGCAGCAAGCATCGATCAACGTCGTACTGGCCGCAGGCATGACGTTCGTCATCCTGACAGGCGGCATCGACCTGTCAGTCGGCTCCGTGCTGGCGGCGGCCGCGGTGGCTGCCCTGATCGCGTCGAACATCCCCGGCTTGGGGTGGGTCGGCATACCGGTCGCGCTCCTGGTCGGCGCCGGATTCGGGCTGATCAACGGCGCCCTGATCTCGCTTCTGCGCTTGCCGCCGTTTATTGTCACACTGGGCTCGCTGACCGCCGTACGCGGCATCGCCCGCCTGCTTGGCCATGACACGACCATCTTCAATCCCCAACTGTCGTTCGCGTTCATCGGCAACGAATCGATACTGGGTGTTCCATGGCTCGTCGTGATCGCCGTCGCAGTGGTCGCGATCTCGTGGTTCATCCTGCGGCGCACCGTGTTAGGACTGCGGATCTATTCCGTCGGTGGCAATCCAGAAGCGGCACGCCTCTCGGGCATCCGCGTCTGGGGCATCGAGATGTTCGTCTACGTCATCTCGGGTTTGCTCGCGGGGCTCGGCGCAGTAATGTCGGCTGCCCGGCTCTATGCAGCCAACGGCCTCCAAATGGGACAGTCGTACGAACTCGACGCCATCGCCGCAGTCATTCTCGGCGGCACCAGCTTTGTCGGCGGCGTGGGTTCGATCGTCGGTACGCTGGTCGGTGCGCTGATCATTGCGGTGCTGACCAATGGACTCGTGCTGCTCGGCGTATCCGACGTGTGGCAATACATCATCAAAGGCCTCGTCATCATTGGCGCCGTGACGCTTGACCGCTATCGCCAGCGTGGTTCGGCCCGCACCTGAAGCAAAACCGTTCTCGAAGCACATTTTTTCGCAGCACAACCCTTTTCGCCTTGACGGCGTGTGGGCGCAAACCGGTCCCTTTGCGCCCTAAACACTTGGACCAACCCGGAGACAAACAAATGTTAAAACAGAAAGTCGTTTTCGCCAGCATCGTTGCGGCCTTTGGCCTCGCCCTAACCGTACCCGCGCAAGCTGCCGACAAGCAGCTCAAGTCGATCGGCATCACGGTCGGTTCTCTTGGCAACCCCTACTTCGTCACCATCGTCAAAGGCGCCGAGGCCAAGGCTAAGCAGATCAATCCCAACGCCAATGTCACCGCTGTATCAGCGGACTACGACATGAGCAAGCAGTTCACCCAGATCGACAACTTCATTGCCGCGCACGTCGACATGATCCTGTTGAATGCCGCCGACCCGAAGGCCATCGAGCCCGCAGTGAAGAAGGCCAGGGCCGCCGGGATCGTGGTGATTGCAGTTGACGTGGTCGCCGCTGGAGCGGACGCCACGGTCCAGACGAACAACGTCCAGGCCGGGGAGCTTTCGTGCGGGTTCATCGTCAAGAAGCTCAATGGCAAGGGTAACGTCGTCATCGAGAATGGACCGCCGGTCTCGGCCGTGCTCGACCGGGTGAAGGGCTGTAAGGAAGAATTCGCGAAGAGCCCGGGCATCAAAGTTCTGTCGGACGATCAGGACGCGAAGGGTTCACGTGAAGGCGGCATGGCTGCCATGCAGGGCTACCTCACGCGGTTTCCGAAGATCGACGCGGTGTTCGCCATTAACGATCCGCAGGCGGTGGGCAGCGATTTGGCAGCCAAACAACTCCACAGAACGGAATTCTTCATCACCTCGGTCGATGGCGCTCCGGACATAGAAACAGCGCTGAAGAGCCAGACCCTGGTACAGGCTTCGGCCAGCCAGGATCCCTGGAAGATGGCGCAAACGGCGGTCACCGTCGGCTACGACATCATGAACGGCAAGAAGCCAGCCGACCCGCTCATCCTGATGCCTTCGACGCTCGTAACACGTGACAACGTGGGCGCCTACAAGGGCTGGTCGTCACACTAAGGAAAGTTGGCCGGGCGCTCAGACCTAGAGTCGAAACACCTCGACTGCTTCGCTGAGCGCTCTTGCCTGGGTCCGCAAGGACTGCGCCGCAGCAGCGGCCTCCTCAACGAGCGCCGCATTCTGCTGCGTGCCCTGATCCATTGACGCGACAGCCAGGTTGACCTGCTCGATCCCCCTGCTTTGCTCGCCCGCCGCCGCCGAGATCTCGGTCACGATCTGGCAAACACGTTCCACTGCACCCACCACGCCATCAATGGTCGACCCGGCGCTTGCGACCAGCGTCGAGCCCGCGTCGATGCGCGCGTTGGAGTCCTGAATGAGTGCCTTGATTTCCTGAGCCGCCGATGCGCTGCGCTGAGCCAGGTTGCGCACCTCACCCGCGACGACCGCGAAGCCTCGGCCCTGCTC
>NZ_JBAUSA010000720.1:0-2370 GCF_049581465.1 Caballeronia sp.
GGCCGCCCAGCCTACCTACACCGCGCGATCCGCCTGGACCTATCCGTTCGAGTCCGCATGGTCCCGACTTTCGAAGTTTCAGACGTTTAGTCGGATAGCAATCCGGAAAGGGACGATGGAGTGCGAGGGTAACATTGAGAGAGCGATACAAGTTACTGCCCGACTCATGCGGCGTCGCGAATTCTTATGGCCGAGAGGCAAGCGTGCCGCTATCCCGGCCGAGGCCGTGCGCGATGCACTAGTCAACGCCAATGGGCAACTTCTCGAAGGCGCTGCAGACTTCCTTCGGCGCAGCATGTCCATTGACAAAATGCAACCCGAGGAAGTGTGGCCGAGAATGGTCAAACCAGTATTGGAAGTCGTGTGGCCAACAGGGGACCGTTTCCGGCGCGATTCGGTGACGTGCCAACTTGCCTCGCTCTGCATCGCGACAGGCCCCGCGTTCCCCGAGGCTCTCGCATATCTCCGTTTCAACGAGATCCAGTATCCAGGGACTATTACCCTCGCAACGTCCAGCAAGGAGGCGCTCATCGCTCTTGCCAGACGACGCTGCGACGTGCTGTTCGCCATGCTGCGCGACGGCACCTTCTACCAACCCAAATCCGCCCCCAATGCTTGACGAAGCACATAGGGGCACCCCCCAGAGTGGACGCACGGCACACCCCTTTGTGCAAAGGTGATTTCGACGCTGGGCACTTCTGTTGTCAGTGACCCGTACCTATAGTCAGACCAGCTTTCGAACGCAAGCCACACCGCCATGGTGTGGACCTGCGCGAAGCTTCCTCACTTTCAGGAGCAGATCATGTTGACCACAACGTCCCCCTCGGCCTTCCTCGAGACCGCTGCCGCGAGCCAGGACGCCCAATACTTCGAGTACACGTCGTCAGCCAATCCGATCGGTGCGAAGCTCATCTCGCGCGTGCCATTCTGCAGTTGCGCACCTTCGCTGTACGCAGAGGGTGCCACCCGCGTCGTGCCGCTCGACCTCTCCGAGGAACTGGGTTGCCCCGGCCCCGCGACTGGTCCCGGCATGAGCGCCAATTTCCTGCGCATCAACGCAGGCGAGGCATTGACGCTCTCCCCTAACGCGACCTCGCAGGTTTGCTACGTCATCAGCGGAACCGGCAACGTGGCGCAGGGCAAGACCCGCTTCCCGTTTGCGCAGGGCGATTTCTTCACCCTGCCGGGCGGCGATGACGCCATGCTGTACGCAGACGCGACGGCCACGCTCTACTACGTCAACGACGCGCCGCTGCTCACCTATCTCGGCACAACGGGCGTGCGCGCACGCTTTGCACCGACGCTGTATCCCGCTGCGCAGACGCAGGCCGAATTGCGCAAGGTCGCGGATCAACCCAATGCAGGCCGCCGTAACCGCATCAGCGTGCTGATGGGCAACGCCAACTTCCCGCAAACGCGAACGGTCACGCATGTGCTGTGGGCCATGTTCGGGATTGTGCCGCCCAACTCAATGCAGAAGCCGCATCGCCACCAGTCAATTGCACTTGACTTCATCGCCGGGGGCAATCCGGGCGTCTATACGCTGGTCGGTACCGAACTGGATGAGAACGGCGACATCGTGAATCCAACCCGTGTCGATTGGGAAGCCGGGATGGCGTTTGTTACACCGCCGGGATACTGGCACGCGCATTTCAATGAAACGGATGAAAACGCTTATGTGATTCCGATCCAGGATGCCGGCTTGCAGACCTGGCTGCGCACGCTCGACATCCGCTTCGCGCGTTAAGGCTGAAGGTCGAGCGCGAGGCCGTCGTCCCAGTATGGCGGCTCGCCAATCGCCTCGGCGTAGAAATCCACGAACGCGCGCACCTTCGACGAAACGATTTTCTTCGGTGGGTAGACCGCCCAGACCGCGGGTTCGGCTCGTCCAGTGCGCGCCTCCCATTCAGGCAGCACCTGCAGCAGGCGCCCTTCGCGCAGAGCTGTAGATGCGAGCCATGTCGGCAGGAGCGCAAGGCCGCAGCCGGCCACAGCGAGTTCCAGCACCGCTTCGGAGTCGTCTGCGCGCAAGCGTCCTTGTAACTGCACCAGGACCTGCTCCGGCTGTGCCTGCCCATCTGCGGCACGGGTGAAAGACCATTTGTCGTCGGGCAGCAGGGGCAAACGAAGCGCGTCGTGCGCGGCCAGATCTTCAGGGACGCGAGGCATGCCGTTGCGCTCGAAATATTCCGGGCTGCCGCAGGCGATACGACGATGCGGCGCCATGCGTTTGGCCATCAATAAGGAATCGGGCAGCAC
Organism: Caballeronia sp.; assembly: GCF_049581465.1. Taxonomy (GTDB): domain Bacteria; phylum Pseudomonadota; class Gammaproteobacteria; order Burkholderiales; family Burkholderiaceae; genus Caballeronia. The sequence continues at coordinate 2,260 of NZ_JBAUSA010000720.1, forward strand.
GCCAATACGGATCGCCACGTCGATGCCAGCGTCGATCATGTTCAGCGTTTCGTCGGTCGACACGATATCGAGGCCGATGTCGGCGTAGCGCGTCATGAACGCTGGCAGATG
>NZ_JBAUSA010000721.1:0-1526 GCF_049581465.1 Caballeronia sp.
CAGCAGGCTTACTTCGGGATCGGTGGCTACGTCATGCTAGTGCTCGCGAACTACTGCGGCGTGTCGCCCTTTCTGGCCGTCCCGGTTGCGGGGGCGGTCGCGGTCGTGATCGCGGTGCCGGTGTCGCGCATTGCGTTTCGGCTGGAGGGCGGATACTTCGCGATCGGCACGTGGGTGATTGCGGAGGTTTTCCGCCTGACGGTCGCGAACATTTCGTGGCTTGGCGGCGGTTCGGGGACGAGCCTGACTGCGCTGCGGGAGATACCGCGCTCGTTGCGCGAATCGCTCACCTTATGGCTGGCGCTTGCTATTGTCGCTGCGGCGATCGGCTTGCTGTACCTGTTCCTGCGCTCGAAACGCGGCCTTGCGCTCACCGCAATGCGCGATAATCCGGTCGCCGCGAACAGTCAGGGCGTTGACGTGAAGCGTTCCCGGCTGATGGTGTATCTGGTCTCGGCGGGCGGTACGGCGCTTGCCGGAGGGCTGTATTTCGTGGGGAACCTGCGCATATCACCCGATGCCGCGTTCTCCGTGAACTGGACCGCGTTTGCTATCTTCATCGTGATGATCGGTGGTCTCGGTACGCTCGAAGGGCCCATTCTCGGCACGCTGATTTTCTATGTACTGAGCAAGTTCCTGTCGGACTTTGGCACTTGGTATCTGATTGGATTGGGCGCGCTTGCGATTGTAGTCACGTTATTTTTTCCGCAGGGAATATGGGGCTACGTGTCGAGTCGCTTCGGGCTGGAACTCTTCCCGCTCGGTCGAAGAATCGTGTTTCGCGAAACGGAAACGCCTACGCACTCGACGCGATCCGACACTGTCGACACGTTGCACGCAACACCTTGAGAGGCACTGCGATGAAAGACCCGAAAATTCAGGCCAGGACCGAAGCCGTAGTGCAGTCACCCAGCGGTTGCACTGTGGAGTGCGGCGCCGTGTCGTGCGAGAAGGTGTGACGCGCCATGGTCGATGCAACCAACGCAAATGCGCCCCTATGCGCACTCGAAGACGTGCCGGACGGCGGCGGCCTTGAACCCGTGCCGGCAATACTAGTCGTGCGCCGCGGCGCGCAGGCCTGGGCGTATCGAAATGTGTGCCCGCATTTTTCGATTCCGCTGAACTACGAGCCCAACACTTTCTGGGCTTACGGCGGCGAGCTCGTCATGTGCGCTCATCACAGCGCCATGTTCCGCTTCGAGGACGGCGCGTGCGTCGATGGTCCGTGCCTCGGCGCAAGGCTGACGGCAGTGCCTATCCGCATCGAGAACGGGACGATCATGCTTGACGATACCGAAGCGGGCACCTAAGCGGCCGATGCCCGCGTTTGCGCTGCGTCGCAGTGGTGCAATTGGATGGGTTCGGCGGTCGGGCGGCGGCCTGCAGAAGGGGGCGTTGCCCCCTTCGCGGAAACGCTCAGGCAGCTTCCTCTACTACTATTTGTGCCGCTGCGTCACGCAGGGCAGTCCGCAAACCTTCCTCAACGACAGGATGGTAGAACGGCATGGCAAGCATTTCGTCGACCG
>NZ_JBAUSA010000722.1:0-3185 GCF_049581465.1 Caballeronia sp.
GTCCCACCAAGTCAGCTTGTCGATGCGCTTTAACTCCTCCGCATGCTGCGGCTTCGGCCCCGTCTGCTTTTCAAGTTCGGCGATCAGTTGTTTCCACTTCTCCGGATTAGCCCATTCGCTTTCGTGCTTCACGATCAGTCGTGACGACGCCTGCATAAGCCACGGGTAGTGGCCCGCGTCGCTTGCGGCTGCATTGCACAGATCGTCCGCCGCATGACTGCCGTCACCCTTCGCAAACAGTGCCCGGTAGACCTTTCCCCCCATCAGCGGGCTGAGCTTGTCCAGCGCCGCCGCGCCGGGAACATCCGCACCGCTCGCATAGTCCGCCCACGCCTTGCTGGTCGCAAAGATCGTGTGAGCCGGGTCGTGCGTATCCGCGAGACACTGGAAGTCGATCCATGTCTGCGCAAACTCGCGCGTGACCCGTCCGCTTGCGTGGTTGTACTCGCGCACCCACCCGTCAATCGGGTTTCCCAGTGCGTTGGCATTCTCGACATGCCACCAGCTCACTTTTCTCTCGAGGCGTGCATCCGGCTGCGATTCCGTGAATTGCCTCTTCTTGTCACGGCCCAGTTCGGCCATTGAGTACACCTGAATCACGTCCGTCAACGGCGCGTTGGCGCCTTCTCGGTCCTTGTCGTGATCTTGGTACAGCTTTGTCTTCGGTGCGATACGCAGGATCGTCGGATCGGCAGGCATTCCCAGGGCTGCCCAGGCCTTCGGGTGCGGACTGTGCTCTTCAATCCACGCGCGCCCCTGCTGGATAAAAGAATCGATGCTCTCGTCGCAGAACACCTCAATGTGGACCATCCGGGTTCCGGCAGTGCACTGGTTCAGCGAATCGTAGCGCCCCAGGTGGCCGACCAGTTCACCGGCCTTGATCGGCACACCGGGGCTTGAATCACCCGTCTGCGAAGCCGTTGACGATGGAAACATCACCCGCTCGAATGACGCGTCCGGCATCACCTCCCGAACAAGCGGGCCCCCGTTTTCGTTGCCAAGAAAGATCCACCCACCGACAGCTGCAGACGGCTCGACGAAGCCACCCGCGACTGGCGCGTAGAGGGACGAGCCGTGCAGATCGCTGATCCGCCCCCAGCTTTTCTTCCGCTCGCCAATGCTCACGCTCGCTCCCTGCGGGAGGAGGGCGATCACGCTGCCGTGGGGCGGGCTCTGACGAACCCTCAGGCCCTCTTGTCCGGCTTCGGCTGGCTGTCCGGTCTTGCTGGCCGTCGGCGTATCCTTCGCGAACTCCGTCACCTGAAACTGGGTGGACCAGTACGCGGGCTTCTGCCGTTTCGAGTCGATTGCATAGTCCTCGTACGCCTGCAAATGCATGTACAGGCTGTAGAACGTCAGCGTCGTGCCCTTGGGGAACTCCATCGAGTGACGCACCAGCGCGAAGCCGGTGCTATAGGGCGCCGGCACAGTCGCCTCGCTGCCGGACGCGGAAACCTCGCTGACCGGATAGGTCTGGTTGATCCGGTATGCGATCACATGCCCGTCAGCGATGCAGCGCACGCCCGCATCGAGATCCAGCGCCTGACCCGCACCCGCCTCGGTGACGTGGATCCCGCCGTGCCACATCCCTGTTTTGCTGACCAGATACGAGCCCGAGGGTTCGCGTTCGGCCAACAGACGGTAGATGTCGTGCTCGTCGGTGAATTTGGCGGACGCGTCTGACTTGCCCTGGCCCTTTCGCAGGAACGGAAAGGCGAAGGGTAGGAGCTTCACGTGTGTATCAGCCGCTTTAGCTGCGGGCGAGGGTGCCTTAGGTGCAGTCTTCGTCGTCATGGGCGCTTACTCCGAAAATCCGAAGTTCATCGGGCCGTTCAAGTCCTTCACGGGGACTTTGGACCATGCGGGGAAACTGAAGCTGCCGCCATCCGCGTCGTCGACGGTGAGATTGCCCTTCACCTCGATTTCGCCAGCCGGGCTGCCGAGGATAATCTTGCCGCCCGACAGCTTGATATAAGCACCCGACCCGTCGCCGATCGTGACCCCTTTGCGCCCGGTGATCATGACCTCGCCGTCCGAGGAGCTCACCACCATGTCCTGCATGGACATCAGTTCCATCCCATCACCTTGAGCCTGGATTTGTACCTTGCCCTGTGCAGCAAATATCCGAATGCCAAGCTTCGCGGCGAACAACGAAATCGCTTCGCCCGCGGCGGCGGTGATGCGTTTGAACGCGCCAATATCGAGCCCGTCCCCCGCCGTGACGAACATCTGCCTACGCGCGGCCAATTGCATGTGCTGACCACTCGCGATTCCCACGCCCTCGGGTGCACTGGCGACGATCACGGGCTTCTGGAGATTCGTGAGCTTCTGCTCGATGAGAGCACGCTGCTGGTCGATCTCGGCAAGCCAGGCCTTCGCAGCCGTGGTCGAATCGGTCAGGGAGCGCATCAAGTCCATGGCCTGCCGGAGCGTGGCGTCAGCGTCCTGCATGCCAAGCTGCGGGCCCGTTGCATTCGGCTGAGCTTCCGCACTCACAAGCACGCCTTTAGCACTGCGGACGGCCACATGCCCATCGCTGCGCAGTTCCGCCCCTTGACCTCTCTCCTTGCGCTCGCCATCGACCATGTGCCCAAGATTCAGCTCACTGGTCTGGAACGGCGTAGTCAGGTGGATATGCTCGTTACCTTCCTTGTCCTCCATGCGCAGCTCATTCTGCGCAACGGTGCGGATGAGGTTGCGGGTATGGTTCAGGTTGTTGACCAGATCCGGATGCAGGCTGTCGTGCATGGCCCCGATAATCACAGGCCGGTCTGGATTGCCCCCCGTAAAAATGATGGCCACTTCCGCCCCGTCGATCAGCGGAAAGTGATGCCCATAGTTATCTCCGCTGTACGGTTTAGCCAGCCGCACCGGCCGGCTGGTTCCACCCGGACTCCACACATCGAGATCGTAGGGCAGCCCGATCACATACCAGCCTTCCGGCGTCAGGTAGGCGCGCGGGTAATCGCCGGGCGAGGTGATCCGCGCGGGCAGGATGCCGCTAATGATCGGCTGCGCAGCCGGGTCCACCGGCGTGCGCCAGACGCGGTCCGAGGGAATTGCCGAGAACGTATTCGAGTAAGCCTGGCTGCGGCCCCCGCCCGACTCGACCGACACGATGAAGAGGCCGTGCGGCGCGTCCACGGGGTTGCGATCCAGACGCAGCACTTGGCCCACTTCGAGGG
>NZ_JBAUSA010000723.1:0-3967 GCF_049581465.1 Caballeronia sp.
AGTGGCACGGGGGCGCCGATGCGCTCGACGACGACGCTCATCGACGATAGAGGCACGTGGGCGCGTGCGAGCGCTGCCATGACGGTGGGTGGCAGCGGGCCCGATGGCACGCGTATGCGGGCGTTCGATTTTATTGCTGCGCGTTGGGAAGCGTGCTTGTGCGAATCGGCCTTGGTGCTGGTGCGAGCCTCGACGGAGGCGCACGTTGTGGCTATTGTGGCGATTACCATCGCCAGGGTTATGGCGTGCCGCCAGCGGCCGACTCGGGAGGTGGGCTTCTTATCAATCATTCTTCGATGCATAGGGTCGGATCAGTGTTCGTGCGGTGGGCTGGCTGGCCGCCAGTCGGTGCCGGTATTGTAGTGGCTCCGGGTGTTGATTCGTATTGTTGCGGGGGGTGATTTTTGCGCTAGCGACAGCGTTTAAGATAAGGATTGCTTAGGTTGTTAAGAATGTCTTTATCCATGGGCGGATGTCATTGCGTGTCCAAGCGACAGATGTAACGAAGGCGCGCGAACGTTTACGCATCCTCGCGGCGTATTGTTGACTAAGAAGGGGGTGGGTAAGGAAAATGATCAGGAATGCGATTCATTTTAAGCTGTCGCGATCGTGCTTGCGGTTAGTGGCTGGAATGCCGGAGGATTGAGTGATGCGGCGGCCGCTTTGAAGCAGGATGTTGAAAGTCGCTTCCTTTGCTTCGTCTTTTTTCAAGGTTGACGTAGGACCGGGCGAACGAAACCCCGAGGTGCCGCCGAGAACCCCCGTGCGCTGCCCAAAGCTACTTCCTCAACTCCGCGACAAAGTCATAGTAGTCGTTCCGACAATAAGTATCGGTAAGCTCGATGGGTCGCTGATCGGCGGTATAGCCCACCCGGGTAATCAACAGAAGTGCGTCGTGGGGCGCGATCCCCATCTGCTCCGCGATTTCGCTGGAAGCATTCACGGCGCGAAAATGCTGCAAGGCGCGAACGATCGAAAGACCTCGCTGCTCTAGAAAGCTATAAAGCGAATCTCCAACGGCTGAGGGATCGGGAATAAGCGCTGCAGGAAAAGTCGAATTCTCAACCGCCATGACGATGCCATCCGCCAGGCGCAGGCGCCGCAAGCGCGTGACGGCCGCAGCCGGCGATAACCCTAACTGAATGACCTCATCGCGATTAGCCGGTTCGATAACCCGCGACAGCCACTTGGAGCTCGGCGTAAATCCCCGTCGCCGCAGCATTTCGCTAAAGCTCGACAAGCGCGAAAGCGGATCTTCATAGCGTGGCGTGATAAACGACCCGGCGCCTTGCGTTCGCCGAATAAGCCCCTGCTCGACAAGCAACGCGATTGCCTTGCGCGACGTAATCCGCGACACGCCCAGTGCCTCCGACAAAACCCGCTCCGACGGCAGCGCTTCTCCGGCGTTCCATCGATTGTCGTGGATCGCGTTGCCGAGCTTGCGAGCGAGTTGCAGATAAAGCGGGGTATCGCTGTCCGGGTCCGGGCGCAAGTCGCGCCAGCGGTCTTCCGATGTCGTATTCATAAGGCGCAGCAAGTAGGGACCAAGCGGCGATTCTAAGGCACTGCGGCTCGGAGGTCTTCAGGAGTTGTTAGCAGGTTCTCAGGTTTTGCCCCAGACGACCGCCTCCGACAACCCCATTTCGGCAAGATCCTGGGCGCGTTGGGCGGTATCGAAGGTGCAGAAAAACTCGTCGAGCGGCGGGGGCTTGACCGGTGTTCCTGCCAGCATTGCGTGGACCTGGCCACGATGATGGACCTGATGCTGGAACACATGGCCAAGCAGTCTGGCGCGCGTTTCGCGCTGGATCGTGCGCGAACGATTGATCGTAACGACGCGCTGTAATTGATCATCGGTTAGCCCGGCACAGTAGGCAATCAGCCTACGATCCGCCAACGTTTGTTCTCGATGCACGTCGTTTACGGTATTGAAGGGCTCTTCCGGAACGAAGAAATCCATTGGGGTTTCGTTCGCAGGCTGCCGCGCGTTTTCGCGCTCAAACGCATCGATATAAAACCAATCTACGGTCAGGATATGGTTTAGCGTCGCCTTGATCGAGGGAAAAAAGCTCGTGCGCGGCGCGACGAAATCGGCTTGGCTCAGCGCGGCGCATGCCTTCAACAAGCGATGGTTCGCCCACGCGTTGTTGTACGCCATGCTGAGGAAATGGTGGGAGAGGGCGTTGGTCATGGCCGCGGGGTATCGAAGGATGAATGAAAACCGGTCGACGCTGGACTCGAAACGAGGAGCAGAAAATTATCGCATGAGGTATGACGAGCCAAAGCGCGGTGGTCACGCTGGCTTAGGGCGGGGCGTAGCTAGCCCCGCCAGCAAAGCCGCAATCCGCAATCCGCAAGCCGCAAACCCGCAAACCCGCAAACCCGCAAACCCGCAAACCCGCAACCCGCAACCCGCGCAACCCGCGCAACCCGCAACCCGGCCAGCTACCAATACGTAATCCTTCAGGCTGCAGCCGCGCCGCCCAACCCGCGTCCTGCGCGCATGTACAGCCCGACGGTCAGTGCCACTCCTGCGGCCGATGCGACCGCAGCGAACAAATACACGGAGCTAAAGCCGAATTCCCCGGCGATATACCCGGCAAGCGGCCCTGTCACGCCCAGTGATAAATCTAGGAACACTGAATACGCTGAGAGTGCGGCGCCACGGCTTGCTGGCGGCACGAGGCCGACTGCTTCCATTCCGAGCGAGGGGAAGATCAGCGCGAAGCCGAAACCCGTCAGGGCTGCGCCAGCCAGCGCGACGGCGGGATCGGCGGCGAGCCAGAGCATTAGCAAGCCGACGCATTCGAATGTGAACGACACGATTGCCACGCGCAAGCCGCCGAAAATCTTGATTGTGTTGGCGAACAACAGCCGCGAGCCTACGAACATTGTGCCGAAAACGGTCAGTGATAGAGCCGCGTCGGGCCAGTTGTGGGAGGCATAGAAGAGCGTGATGAAGGTTGCGATCGAGCCGAATCCTGCCGATCCCAGCGCGAGTCCCATGCCGTGGGGGAACACGCGAAAAAACACGCTTCTGTATGACATGCGCTCGCCGTGCACGAGGGGCACGGGTGGCATGCGTGTGGCGAGCCAGTAACCGAGCAGGCCGAGCGCGATCACCAGGGAGCCCAGCGATGCAAATCCAATCGAGCGATCCATTGCTACGCCGAGCGGCGCGCCGATTGCGAGGGCGCCATAGGTCGCGATGCCGTTCCACGAGATTACGCGTGCGCTTCCTGTCACTCCGACGCGTCCGATACCCCACGTGATCGCGCCTGTTCCCACCCAGCTTTCGCCGAAGCCGAGGACTAGTCGTCCGACGATCAGCAGCGCGAGGCTGACGGAATGCCATTGTGCTGCGAGCGCTGCTGCCAGTAGGAATACGCCGCTGATCGCGCAGGCGGTGAGGCCGTAGAGCACTGTCTGTTTTGGGCCGATGGTGTCGGCGGTGCGGCCTGCGAGCGGGCGCGTGGCGAGTGTGGCGAAATACTGGACGCTGATTGCGACACCTGCCATGACTGATCCGTAGGCGAGATCGGTGTGCACGAAGCCTGGCAGAACCGCGAGTGGGATGCCGATGGTGAGGTAGCAGAGGAACGTAAAGGCGACAACGGAGATGATGCGGCCGGTAATGGCGAGATCGGCTCGACGTGACAGAGGGGAGTCGGTGGGCATCGGGGTAACTGCGGGGTTGATATTTATCAAGAACCGTGATTTTCGCACAGGTTGGCTGGGTTCGCCGGGGGTACGGTGGTTTTTTGGGGGGAGCGGGGTGCTGCTCGCGGAGAGTGTGGGGCTAGGGTGGGAGGGGGTGCTGCTCGCGGCGAGTGTGGGGATAGCATTGAGTCCTTCTGCTAGCGTGGTCGTTCTGCTTAAGTCGGATTTTCTTGCTTATTTCTGTTAGCCCCTATCCGGGGCGGGACTTCATTTCTTTGCAAACGCGCAAAGAAACGAAGCAAAGAAA
>NZ_JBAUSA010000724.1:0-11611 GCF_049581465.1 Caballeronia sp.
TGCCCCATCTCCGTGCCGCCGTGATTGACGAGTACCGAGCCGTCGGTATAGATGTGCACCAGCGCGCCGGCCTGGTTAAAGTGAGTCACGTTGAACGCGATGCCGAACTTCACCGGCGTCAGCGCGAGCCCCTTTTTCAGCACGTCGTTGTTCGCGTTGAATTCGCGCACGGCCTCGCGACGCGCGCGGTAATTGCTGGTGGCTTCGAGCTCGTCGAGCAGTTCGTGAATCACATTGTCTTCGACCGTCTGCCCGTAAGGCGTCACGTTGCGCTCGGTCTTGCCGTAAAGATTGCGGCGCCGCACGTCGAGCGAATCGAGGCCCAGCGAACGCGCGACGTTGTCGACTATGTACTCGATCGCGAACGCACCCTGCGGTCCGCCAAAACCGCGAAACGCCGTGTTGGACTGCGTGTTGGTCTTGCCGCAAAAACCATCTATCGACACATCGGGCAGCCAGTACGCATTGTCGAAATGACACAGCGCGCGCGTCATCACCGGGCCCGAGAGATCGGCCGAAAAACCGCAACGCGACGTCATGTCGACGGATACGCCGTCGATCAGGCCGGTGTCGTCATAGCCGACTTCGTAGGTGTAGTGAAAATCGTGCCGCTTGCCGGTGATCATCATGTCGTCGTCGCGGTCCGGACGCAGTTTCACCGGGCACAGCAGCTTCCATGCGGCGAGCGCCGCGCAGCACGCGAACAGGCCCGATTGCGATTCCTTGCCGCCGAAGCCACCACCCATCCGCCTGCATTCGACCAGCACGCTGTGCGACGCGACGTTGAGCATGTGCGCGACCATGTGCTGCATTTCCGACGGATGCTGAGTCGAGCACCATACGTGCATGCCGTCGTCGTCCTTTGGCACTGCGTACGAAATCTGCCCTTCCAGGTAAAACTGTTCTTGGCCGCCGAGCAGCATTTCACCGCTTTCGCGATGCGCGGCCCATGCGATCTTCGCGCCTGCGTCGCCACGCGCGAGCTTCATTGGAGGCAGCACGTGGGCGTTGGCCGCACGCGCCTGTTGCGGCGTGAGGATCGCGGGCAACTCTTCATACACGACCTCGGCCCGTCGTGCGGCGCGCCGGGCAATCTCGTGCGACATCGCGACGACAATGAACATCGGCTGACCGACAAATTGCACGACTCCATCGGCGAGGATCGGGTCGTCACCGTGAATGATCGGGCCGACATCGTTCGCGCCGGGGATGTCGTCGGCAGTGAAGACGGCGATAACGCCGGGCGTCGCACGCACAGCGTCGAATGACATCGACACGATCTTCGCATGTGCCTTCGCCGACAATCCGAGCGCCGCATGGAGCGTGCCGGCGACCACCGGAATGTCGTCGGTGTAGGTCGCGCGGCCGCTCACGTGCAGATGCGCGGATTCATGCGGACGCGAAACGTGGACCTGGGTGAAATCTGCTGCGAGAAGATCCTTCGCTTCCTTCAGGAACGGTTCGGCTTGCTGGTTCATTCTGTGGTTCTCCGTGTCCTTCGGGATTCAGGAAGCATTGACTGCGCGCACGTCGAGTGCGGCTTTCGGCAGCGGATTATCTGGACGGGTTTCAAGCCAGAAGCGATGCAACGTGTTTTTAGCGGCTTCGAGCCGGTAGTCGCTTGACGCGCGCATGTCCGACAACGGTGCGTAGTCCTTCGCGAGCGCGAGCATGGCGGCCTTCGCAGTCGCTTCGTGCCAGTCGGCGTCACGCAGCACGTCTTCCACGTTCGTCGCGCGCTTGGGCGTCGCGGCCATTCCGCCAAACGCTATGCGCGGCTCGCGGATCGTGTCACCTTCGGCGATGAACGAGAGCGCTGCGCATACCGCCGAGATATCCGAATCGAAACGCTTCGAGAGCTTGTAGGTGCGGAACCGCAGATTCGCGCGCACGCCGGTGCGCGTCGGCACTTTCAACCCGACAACGAATTCGTGCTCCGCCATGTCCTTCTTCTGATACGCGAGGTACAAGTCTTCGAGCGGCATCTCGCGCTCGACGTCGTTGCCGCGAACTATCACGCGCGCGCCGAGCGCGATCAGGCCGGGCATGGAATCGCCAATAGGCGAACCGTTCGCGATATTGCCGCCGAGCGTACCCGCATTGCGGATTGGCAGCGACGCGAAGCGTTTCCACATTTCCGTCAGTTCCGGATAGTGCTTCGCGAGTTCTTCGTAGGCCCGTTCAACCGTCACGCCCGCGCCGATTTCGATCCAGTCAGCCGACGTTTCGATCTTCTGCAAGGCGCCGATTTGCCCAACGTAGACGATATCCCCGAGATCGCGCATCAGTTTCGTGACCCACAAGCCGACGTCGGTGCTGCCGGCGAGGATGCGCGTAGACGGTTGCGCGGCCTTGATGCGTGCGAGTTCGTCGATGGTGCGCGGGGCGTCGAAGCGCTGGCCGGCATGTTCGTAGCGGAAGGTGTCTTCGCGTTCGAGCGTGGCGAGCGTGCGGGTCAGCGCGGCGAGATCAACCGGTGCTTTGGGCGCGGGAACTTCAAACATCCGCACCGCTGCGTCGACGATGGGTCGATAGCCGGTACAGCGGCACAGGTTGCCGGTCAGCGCGTCGGAGATGTCCGCGCGCGACGGTACGGTTTTGTTCGCACACGCATGTTCGTGTCCGTGCTTTTCATACAACGACCACATCGACATGACGAAGCCGGGCGTGCAAAAGCCGCACTGCGAGCCGTGACATTCGACCATCGCTTCCTGCACCGGATGCAGTGAACCGTCCGGCTGGCGCAGATCTTCGACGGTGAACAACGCTTTGCCGTCGAGCGTCGGCAGGAACTGGATGCATGCGTTGACCGCCTTGAACGTGATGCCACCCGCGTCGTCGCGTTCGCCGACGACGACCGTGCAAGCGCCGCAATCGCCTTCGGCGCAGCCTTCTTTCGTGCCCGTGCAAAGCGCGTCTTCGCGCAGGTACTGGAGGACGGTGCGGGTGACGGCAGCGTCGCTGACTTCGCGGATCGCGTTGCGGTGGTAGAAGCGGATGGGCTGGCTCATGTCTCGGTGCTCGCGTTGGTTTGCGCTGCTGCTTGTCGGGTCGTTATGACGTCGTGCTTGCTTCTTCGTTGCGTGGTACCGGGGCTTCTTCTGTGTGGCTAGAAACGCCGCAGTGACGGTCCGAAAAGTACCACCGTCAATATGTGTAGCCCATAGCGAGGAAGGCATGCACGGCATATCGTCGCGGCGATAAGGCACGGATTCCGGGGATGATCGCCGTGGCTGACATCCGCATTGGCGCAAAGCTCAGCCAAATCGAATATCCTTCGGCTGGCTGTAACCCGACGGCGTAATTTATCGAATTAACGGGTGTTCCTGGCAAAACGCCGCGCACCCTGACGTGCACCCGTCGCATCCTGAAGGCGCCTCGTAATCACCGCTTAAGAAAATCGTAAACCCATGCTTCTTATCATCCTGGCCTACCTTGGCGGTGTGCTGACCATCCTCAGTCCGTGCATCCTGCCTGTTCTACCGTTCGTTTTTTCGCGCGCCGATCAGCCGTTCATTCGTAGCGGCCTGCCGTTGCTTGCCGGAATGGCAATCACCTTCGCGGCTGTCGCGACGCTTGCAGCAGTGGGCGGAGGCTGGGTCACGCAGGCCAATCAATATGGCCGCTGGCTAGCAGTCGCCTTGCTAGCCGTGTTCGGCTTGACGCTGTTGTTGCCCAAGTTTGCCGACCACCTGATGCGTCCGATCGTCAGCGCAGGCAACCGGCTGACAAATTTTGCCCAAGCCGACGGGCAACAAGTGCGACCTGGGTCATCCTTTCTCTTGGGTATCGCCACGGGCCTGTTGTGGGCGCCGTGCGCCGGTCCGATCCTCGGTCTCTTGCTGACCGGCGCTGCACTTAAAGGCGCGAGCATCGGTACCACGTTGCTGCTCGTCGCCTACGCGGCCGGCGCGGCGACCTCGCTTGCCGTTGCGCTGCTGATCGGTGGACGCGTCTTCTCGGCGATGAAGCGTTCGCTCGGCGCAGGCGAGTGGATTCGAAGAGGGATCGGTGCAGCCATGCTGTGCGGCGTTGTCGCAATCTCGCTGGGGCTCGACACGGGCGTCCTGGCCCGAATTTCGACCGTCGCGACAGGCGGCTTTGAACAAAAGCTCGTCGACCGTTTTTCCGGCGCGGGTGGCGTTTCACCAGCATCGGAAACAGAACTGCATGCTGATTCAACGATCTCCCCCGGCACTGCGGTCAGCGCGACGCGGGTCGCCGCTCATGACAAAGTCTTGCCGGTGGAAGGCCAATTGCCTGACCTGACAGGCGCTGTGCAGTGGATCAACTCTGCGCCGCTGACGAAAGAGCAACTTCGCGGCAAGGTCGTCTTGATCGATTTCTGGACCTACTCGTGCATCAACTGCTTGCGCTCGTTGCCGTATATCGAGGCATGGGCGAAGAAGTATCGTGACCAAGGCCTTGTCGTGATCGGCGTCCATGCGCCAGAGTTCGCGTTTGAACGAAACATTGACAACGTCAAACGCGCGACACGGGACCTCGGCATTGATTATCCGGTTGCCGTCGACAACAACTATGCAATCTGGCGCTCATTTAATAACCAGTACTGGCCGGCACATTACTTCGTCGACGCTCAAGGGCGCATCCGATTCCACCATTTCGGCGAGGGGGATTACGATCAATCCGAACATGTCATTCAACAATTGCTGAGGGAAGCTGGCAATAAAAACGTCGCCACGACTTCCGGCACCGATGTTGCGCAAGGCGTGATGATGGCCCCGGACAATCACGACATGCTCTCGCCGGAGACTTACGTGGGCTACGAGCGCGCGCAAAACTTCGCATCCTCCGGTGGCGAGTCCCGCGATACAGCGCGCGACTATCCCGCCCCAACGGGGTTGGGTGTCAATGACTGGGGAATAAGCGGACTCTGGAATGTAGGCAGCGAGCACGCGACGCTTGAGCGTTCCGGAGGAGAAATCGTTTACCGATTCCATGCGCGGGACCTTCACCTCGTCCTCGGACCGGGTAAAGACAACAAGCCGGTGCGATTCCGCGTCAGTATCGACGGCGCTTCACCTGGAAACAACCACGGTAGCGACGTCATGGCCGATGGAACCGGCACGGTGACCGAGCAGCGTTTGTACCAGTTGGTAAGGCAAACGGGAGACGTCAAGGATCATACGTTCACGATTGAATTCCTTGATCCGGGTGTCGAAGCCTACGCGTTCACGTTCGGCTAAGTTAGTGGGGATTCACCCACGTCGCCGGGATAACAGTATGCGAAGTCCTCGCAGCCTGGGCATCCTGGCGCGTGCGTGATGACGCGTCCGCTTGCCAATGCCACTTCCTGTGCGAGAAATTTCTTCCAGCGCATCTGCTGCACATTGCGTGCAACGAGATCAGGATAGTGACGTTGCAGGATGTCAGTGACGTCGTCGCGTCCGGTGAGCCCGAGGTCGCGCCAGAGATGATCGGGGCGCAGGCATGCAGTGGAGATGATCGTCGCGAGACAATGCGCATCGGCGGCGCACGTCGTCGCCGTGACGTCGTGCAGGAGAAGCAGTTCTCGCAATTCACTCACGAACTCTGAATGCGGCGACAGCAGGACGGCAATAGGGGGATCAACGTCATCCAGCGCGTGCGGAAAGTGCCGCTCGACCACCGCCTCAAGTTCCTTGCGGCTCAAGCCGAGCAGCAGTAACTCACGTGCATGAAACCTTGCGCCGATAAGGCGTGCGAACGCGATCGTATCGGCTGCGGCGGGGTTCAGTGCACGAGATAGCAACGCGTGCGCGGCACGCTCGGTCTCGATGAGTTGCGCATCGTTCATTGCCGCGCTGAACCGAGCACGATCGCCTCAACGCGCGCGAGACGCTTCACATGCCTCGGCGCGCGCACCGTATCCGCACCGGAAACCAGCACGGGCAGGCCGTCGTCAATATCGAGCAAGCGGTCCGCGCAAGCGTACGCAACGAGCACGCGATCGCCGATCGGCGAATTGAATAGCTCATGCCACGAGAAGGTGACCGCATAGCCGTCGTGCCCGTGCGCGAGGAACACGGTTCGCTTGAAGTCCGAGCTTCCCGGACGACGCACGCCCGCAGCGTCGAGCAAAACGCGCAACTGTACGCCGCGATAGCTGTCCACGGGACGAATGAAGCGCCCACTCGTAAAGCAGAACAGATCAAACGGCTCAAGCGATACGCTCTCGTATTCTTGCAACGCGGCGAGATCGAGTGAAAGCGGTTGCTCGACCGTGCCACCGATCGTAAGGATCGGTTCGGTAAGAACAATCGATGATAAATCGGCCATATGCAAACTCGCTGGGAACGTTCGAATCAGGCTGAAACGAAATCCGTAATATCTGAGAGGATATTACGCGGATGACGAGTCGTTAGCATAATTTTGACGGTATACCGCTCATGGCGGCCAGCGGCTCCGTCGCATTGGCAAGGGGTCGCGCCCCAGGAAGGAGTCCTCTCACGCTCACACAGCTCACACACTCACGCAGCCGCTGTCCGCTGCTGCCCCTCGGGAAGCTCGCGAACGACCACATATTCTGGATCCCGTCTTTGCCTCGCAAAGACGACAAGGATCTCGCACCAGGTCTCCCAGAGGCCTGAGTACGGACGCGGCATCTGCGACGCGACACTCGCGTGCAAGCGGGGAAGAGCATGAAACGGAATACTGGGAAACATGTGATGTTCAATATGGTAGTTCATGTTCCAGTAGAGAAACCGCACGGCCGGGTTCAGGATCACAGTGCGGCTCGACACACGATGATCGAGGACGTTCTCCCTCAAGCCAGTATGCTGAGTCAATGCGCACAATTCATGCAGCCAGGTTCCATATGCGCGCGGCAGAAAAAGGAACATGATCGGAAGCCAGCTGTGCGCCAGGATCGCCCACACGAAGATTGCGACGTAACAGGCCAGCAGCACGCGTGAGTTGTCGCGCATCTTCTTGTATTCAGATTCGGGAACGACCTCTTTCGCACCCTTGGTGATAGTTCCGAAGCTGTGAAGGACTGCTGCAGGCAGGGGGATTTATTGGACTGGTTCTCGCCACCGGCGTACTTGCGTATTTTTCCCTCGGCACCGCGTGGGTCATCCCGGCGTTCCTGATCTACGGCACCGTCTTTGCCTTCAGCGAAGCCGCTGCACACGAACTCGGCCACGGGACGGTGTTCGAGAGTCGATGGATGAACGAGACTGCTTATTGGATCATTTGCTTTATGTCGTGGCGCGAACAAGTCTATAGCAGATGGCTGCATGCGAAGCACCACACGTTCACGCACCTGACTGATGCACCGTACAAGGACCTGTTCACGGCATGTCTCCATCGTATCGATAAAAAAGCTATCTGGACCCCGCTATAGGGACGCGGAACTCCCCCGCGCCCCTATGCGGGTCCGACACTAGGCCCTGAACTGACCGTCGTCCCGGTGTAGACAGGCTTCAGGTCATACTTCGTCAGTCGTGCCTTGACCTTCTCGTCTGTCTTCAACGCTGCCACGATGTGAGCGGCGTCTGTCGTCTTGTCCCGGATCGCGATCGCCAGCGCGGCGACCGAAAGGTATCCCTGCAGGTAAGGCTGCTGGTCGATGGCAAATGCAATATCCCCAGACTGGATTGCCTTGAGAATGTCCGGTGAAAGATCGAATGTCGCGACATAGATCTTTCGCTTCATCCCGGCGTCGCTAATGCCACGAAGGACGCCGGTTGCCTGATCAGGGCCCAGCGCGAGCACGGCCTGGGTTGCCGGGTGGAGACGAAGGTACGCGGCGACCTTGCCTTTGATAACCGTCGGATCTTCTCCGCTATCTATCGTCGCCTCCTTGTAGTTGACACCAATAGCATCCGCGAACCCCTTGCAGCGGTCCCACAGAGCCTGGATATCTGCACCATGATTTATGCAGAGGAAGCTGTGAATCCCTGCCGCCTTGGCCCGTTCCCCTGCCGCCTTGCCAGCCTCATATTCCGGCTGGCCGATGTGCATGATCGCGCCGAGTTTCATGCCGAACTCCGGGCCGCCATTGATGGTCACGAGGGGAATATGCTTCGCCTTCACCCCGGCCAATCCGTTCTGGATCATCTCGAAGTTAGGAACAGTCGTGATCACGCCGCTGTAGTTGTGCGCCGCAGCCTGTTCAAGGATACGAACCATGTCACCGGTGTCGCCGGTGGGTGGATTGCGGTAGTCAACCGGGACGCTAAAGTCCTCGCTGGCATCGCGCATACCGTTCTTTACGGTGTTCCACCACACGTTCGAGTCCGAGCCGTGACTGACCATCACAAATCGCTCTTCAGCACCTGCCGCGGCGGTACCCAAACCCGTGACGAGCGCCGCCGCGGCCAACACTGCGAGCACGCGCCTGGCCATGCCTGATTTCGTTTGTCCCATGGTACTTGTCTCCTGAGTCTGCCTTGTGGTTGTCGCTGGAAAAACGGACGCTTCGTGCAATGGCTAAAATGTAGTTGATTGACTTTTAGCTCTCAAACGCTATCTTGATGAAACTTCCTCAAAACCGAAGGCAGCGAGATGACGGGTCGGCGAAAGACAAGCATGGCCGATGTGGCGAGGGCCGCAGAGGTGAGCTATGCAACCGTGGAGCGGGTGCTGAATGGGCGCGGGGGCGTCGCAAGAGAAAAGGAATCGCGCGTCCTTGAGTGGGCGCGAAAGCTGAAGATCGACCGGTCCCTGGACGAGGTTTCCGCGCGATGGCTCAGGATCGTCATCCTTACGCAGAAACCAACGTCGCCTTACTATGTGTCGCTCAAGCAAGGGTTCGAACTCGCACAAAAGTCATTCGAAGCGTACCGGGTGATGTGTCAACTGACGTTCTTCGACGATCTCGAGCCGCAGACGATCGCCGCGACACTCAACCGAACCGCCCAGAAAGCCGATGGCGTCATCATCGTGGCGCATGAACATCCCGTCATAGTCGACGCAGTATCCAAAGTTGTCCTGAGGATTCCCGTCGTGACGCTTGCGAGCGATCTTCCCGGCACGGGGCGACTTGCCTACGTCGGAATTGATAATCGAAGTGCCGGGCGCATCGCCGGCGAATTGATGGGCCGGTTTCTGGGCGCCGACGGCGGACAGGTCATCGTAATCGCGGGCTTGCGCAACTTCCTGGGGCACGAGGAACGCGATGGAGCCTTTCGCTCGGTGTTGCGTCGCAGGTTCCCGGCGTGCGAAGTGGTTGCCACGGTCGAGAGCCACGAAAACGCGGAGTCAACCGAGCGCCTTACCCGCGACGCATTCAGGAAATATCCTGCGCTGCGCGGGATCTACAACATCTCTGTTGGTGACGAAGGCATAGCGCGCACGCTGAGGGCGTTGGGACGTGAGCAATCGACGATATTGATTGGTCACGAACTCACTGAGATCAGTCGTTCCCTTTTGATCGACGGGATCATGGACGCGGTGCTCGACCAGAGTCCGTTCGTCGAGGCCGTCCGGTCCGTGGAGGTTATCCTCCAGCACTACAATCGCGGTACACCGTCAGGCCTCCCGTTGCAGACCGCAGTGTCGATCTACCTCCAGGAGAACCTTCCTCCGACCGCATGAGGCTTCGGATGACTGTTTGGGGAAATCGAAAAGCCCGCAGTCTTCCATGGCCTTTTCGTTCAGCAGTACTTTCTTTGACAGCGGCGGACACTCGTACGGTATATCGCGCTCGGCGCACGACAAGAGAAGCTTTCCGGTCCAGCCCTCAGCGCGCAGCGTATGATTTGAAAACCCATCGTGCATCCGCTCTCTTGAGGAGATTTCCTCAAGCGCTGTAACTCGCAAGCGTGATGCCGGACAATCCTGTTCACGCGGGGGCTTTATTCAAAACAACTGGAACATGCCGAGTCGGCTGCCAGTAACCAAGACACTAAGGAGATCAAGGAAATGGTGCTTGCGTCAGAGATGCGTAGAAGGGTCGGGAGATAACCCGGGAGATAAGAGAAACAGCGCCCTTCGTGATGAAGGGCGCTATCCATTCAGGCAACGGAGCGTCAGGCGAAGCTCCGCGTTATTCGCTTACTGACCGATTGCACGGACCGTCAGCGCGTTCTTCACCGACGTCACGCCTGCCACACCTTGGGCTGTTTTTGTAGCGATGTCACCTTGCTGCAGTTCCGGCACAGTCCCTTCGAGCGTCACTGCGCCGCTGCGTGCACGGACCAGAATGTTCGAAACGTCCAGGCCCTTCGCCCTGGCCAGTGCATGACGCACGCTCTTCTGCAGGGCGCGGTTCGCCTGCTTGGAGCTCGGCGCAGCTGCGCTCGACGTCGCCGCCGCGTCGCTACTTTGCGCATACGCACTGAAGGAACTGAAAGACGCCAGAACAACAAGCGCGCAGCCGACCAATTTTACTGAGTGCATTACCTTCATTTTCTTTTTTCTCCTGTTGTCATTATTTACGACGATCCAAAATCGGAACGCGGCACTACACCAGCCGGTTACCTCGGGATCAAATCTGAATGTAACCGTACTGAGGATCAGACGGTCTGGCTGGTAATCAAGCGAACCAAAGCACGTGTGCGCCTGCGATGCCGCTTTTATTTTACCTGCATTCATTCTCTCCTGTTGTCAGAATTTACTTTACAACAGTCCCGAATGCGGCCAAGGCACTATGACGTTCAATCATACATAAGGGTTATCGATTAGTATTGTTAAGTGGCTGGCTTTAATAACTCGTGTTAAGGAGACCGCGCGCCGCCAGGTTTTGATAAAGCGCCCGCACGCCGAAGGTCCACGGTTCGATCTCAGTGCTCAGCTCTACCGTATTGGTCAGCGCACCCAGTTGCGGCGTCGATATCGTCACCCGGTCACCGAGATGGTGAGTAAAGCCGCCGCCCGGCACGTCGCGATCCTTGATGGGCGAGAACATCGTGCCGAGAAAGAGCATGAACCCGTCCGGATATTGATGATGGCGGCCATGGGTCTGTGCGACGAGGTCGGCCGGGTCCCGGCTGATTTCGCTCATGTGGCTCACGCCTTCGAGCACGAAGTGGTCGTCGGCGCCTTCTACGCGCAGTGACACGCTGACGCTACGCACGGAGTCGAGATTGAAGGTGTCGTCAAAGAGCCTCACGAACGGGCCAATGGCACATGAGCCGTTGTTGTCCTTGCACTTGCCGAGCAGCAGCGCCGAGCGACCCTCAATATCACGCAGGTTGACGTCATTACCCAGCGTCGCACCGACGACCTCGCCCCGGCTATTGACCGCCAGCACGATTTCAGGCTCGGGGTTGTTCCAGGTTGACGCGGCAAGCAGTCCTACATTGGCGCCGAAGCCCACCGCCGACATCGGCTGCGACTTCGAAAACACTTCGGCATCCGGGCCGATGCCCACTTCCATGTACTGTGACCAGGCACCGCGCCGCTGGAGTTCGGCCTTAAGCTTCATCGCCGCTTCTGAGCCCGGCACGATCTTCGACAGGTCGGTGCCAATCACGGACGCGATGGTCTCGCGGACTTCCTTGGCCTTCGCCGGGTCGCCGCCCGCCTGCTCCTCGATAACGCGCTCGATCAGGCTCACGGCGAACGTCACACCGCACGCCTTGATGGCCTGCACGTCACAGGGCGCGAGCAGTCGCACTGCCGAACCGCCCGCGCCGGGCACGTTGGCCGCGACAAGCGCTTCGAC
>NZ_JBAUSA010000725.1:0-2313 GCF_049581465.1 Caballeronia sp.
TGAGCTTGTCCGCAAAAAATGGATCCCTTGCTGAGTGTGTAAAACTCACGCAAGGAGGAAGGAAAGATGGGTAATCCGAGAGCTCGATATACGCAGGAATTCATGCTGGAAGCCGTGCGTATGGTCCGCGGCGGCCAGAGCATGGCGGCGGTGGCGAAGATACTGGGCATCAGCCCGAAGACGCTGCACAACTGGGTGAAGGCCGATGCCGCTGGGAAGCTGAACGGCGCAGGCAAACAGGTTTCTCCAGAACAGATGGAGATTGCCCGGCTGCGCGCGGAGTTGGCACGCGTGAAGATGGAGCGCGACATATTGGAAAAAGCCACGGCGTACTTTGCAAAGGTGTCGGCATGAAGTACGCCTGGATCGAGCTTCACAGCCGACAATGGCCGGTGTCCCTGACCTGCCAGGTGCTGGGTGTCAGCCCCAGCGGTTACCACGCGCGCAAGGCGCGGGATGTCGATACTGACCGACCGCGCCGACGCATCACCAACGACGCTCTGCTGGTGCACATCAAGGCCGTGCACGCTGAATCCAAAGCCGAGTACGGCTGGCCGCGCGTGTGGAAGCAACTGCTGGCCCAGGGCATTCGTGTCAGCAAGGATCGTGTCCAGCGGCTCATGAAGCTGCACGGCATCAAGGCGAAGACCAAACGCCGGTTCAAGGTCACGACCGACAGCAACCACAGCTTGCCGGTCGCACCGGACCTGCTGCAACGAGACTTCTCTCCCGCGCGTCCCGACCAGGTCTGGACTACGGACATCACGTACATCTGGACGGACGAGGGTTGGCTGTTTCTGACCGTCATTCTCGATCTGTTCAGCCGTCAGGTGGTGGGCTGGTCGATGCAGCCGCACATGCGCACGGAGCTGGTGTCTGATGCGCTGCGTATGGCGTGGTTTCGCCGCCGTCCGCAAGCGGGCCTGATCCTCCACAGTGACCGTGGCAGCCAGTATTGCAGTCATGACTTCCAGGACCTGCTCAAGGGCTACGGCATGCGCAGTTCGATGAGCCGCAAGGGGAATTGCTGGGACACTCAGTCTAAGATCACATCCGAACGTCGGTCCGATCTGACCCGTGCTGGGATTGGCCAAGTTGCCTTGGAATTGACCTGTCGATCGGGTTCCGGCGTTCCCCGAGTGTTGCCGGGCCCAGCGTCTGTGACCTAATAGGAGCTTTGTTCTGCACCGTGAGTGTCCTGTCCTGCGATTGGGGTTTGGCGATGCGCCCACTACAACGGATATGCGCATGGAACAAAACGAAGTGATTCTTGGGGTCGACACGCATCTGGATACGCATGTCGGGGCTGTGATCAGCGACATAGGCAAGCTTCTCGGAACGAGATCAGTATCGACCGATACGGCAGGGTATCTCGATCTGCTGACATGGGCAAATTCGTTCGGTCATTTGCGTCGCGCCGGAGTTGAAGGGACCGGCACCTATGGAGCGGGATTGGCCCGCGTGCTGCGCGATCATGAGATCGAGGTGCTTGAAGTCAATCGTCCCGATCGCGCGATGCGCCGATCCAAAGGGAAGTCCGATCCCACTGATGCTGAAAACGCGGCGCGTGCGGTCCTCTCCGGAAGGGCCACGGCTATTCCAAAGGAACAGTCCGGCGCCGCCGAAGCAATGCGCGCGGTCTCCGTTGCCCGGCGCAGTGCAGTCAAAGCAAAGACGCAGGCTATCAACCAGTTACGGGCCTTGCTCGTCAGCGCACCGCAGGAAATCCGTGATCGTCTTCTGAAAGCGAAGACGGCAGAATGCGTTGAGAGTTGTGCCCGTGTCCGCTCGTTGGGCAAAACGCCAATGCTGCAAACGCTGACGGCGACGCTACGACTGCTGGCGAAGCGTTGGCTGACGCTGGCGGAGGAGCTCAAAGCACTCGACACTATGCTTGACGACCTGACCAGCCAGCATGCCAAGCGGCTTCGCGAAAGATTCGGTGTCGGCCCACAGACCGCTGCGGTCTTGGTCGCTGTGGCGGGTGACAATCCCGAACGCCTGAAAAGTGAAGCCGCGCTGGCGGCACTTTGCGGCACAAGTCCATTACAGGCCTCGTCGGGCAAGACGGTCCGGCATCGGTTGAACAGGGGCGGTGACAGGTCTGCAAACAACGCCCTTTGGACCATTGCCATGGTTCGAATGCGGAGCGATCCGCGCACCCGCGCCTATGTCGAACGCCGGACGAAGGAAGGCATGTCCAACAAGGAAATCCACCGCTGCCTGAAGCGCTATATCGTCCGGGAGTTGTACCCGCTCATCCTGGCCGATCTGGCCGATTCGACGGCCTCTGCTTGACATAGGAGCGTCAAT
>NZ_JBAUSA010000726.1:0-1994 GCF_049581465.1 Caballeronia sp.
GCGTTCACTAACGCGAACGTCGACGTTCGCGCGACGGCACCCGGCATGTTGGCAACGCAATAGTGAACCACGCCGTCCACGACGAAGGTCGGATCCGTGTGTGTCGTGGGGTGGGAGGTCGCAAAGCAGCCGCCCTGATCGATAGCGACATCGACGACAACGGCCCCCGGTTTCATATGCGAAATCATGTCGTGGGTGATGAGTTTCGGTGCCGCAGCGCCGGGGATGAGCACCCCGCCAATCAAGAGATCTGCGGCGAGCGCTGAGTCT
The DNA here is from genome assembly GCF_049581465.1 of Caballeronia sp. GTDB lineage: Bacteria > Pseudomonadota > Gammaproteobacteria > Burkholderiales > Burkholderiaceae > Caballeronia. Next base: position 271 of record NZ_JBAUSA010000726.1, read on the forward strand.
TCAATCGTCTGTGCGTTCGAACATAGCGTGGTGACGCGGTTGCCATAGATGAGATCCAATGCACGCAAGCGGTCGAGATTCTTGTCGATGATAGTGACGCGGGCACCCATGCCCGTCGCTATCTGAAGGGCGTTCGTGCCGACTACGCCCGCACCGATGATCACCACATGCGCCGGCGCCACACCGGGAACTCCGCCTAGCAGCAACGCCATGCCGCCTTTTGATTTTTCCAGATGCGCAGCGCCCGCCTGCACCGACATGCGGCCCGCGACTTCGCTCATTGGCGCGAGCAAGGGCAGGCCGCCACCCGGACCCGTGATGGTTTCGTAAGCAATGCATACGGCCTTGGACTCGATCAACGCCCGTGTCTGGTCGGGGTCCGGCGCAAGATGCAGATACGTGTAGAGGATCTGACCGGGGCGCAGCATTGCGCACTCGTCCGCCTGCGGCTCCTTGACCTTGACGATCATCTCTGCGGTCGCAAAGACTTCCTGCGCCGTGTCTACGACAGACGCACCCGCGACCCTGTACGCGTCGTCCGACAAACCTATTTCCGCACCGGCAGCTGTCTGGACAACAACCTCATGCCCGTGCGACGTCAGTTCGCGGACCCCCGCAGGTGTCAGGCCGACCCGATATTCATGGTTCTTGATTTCTTTCGGCAGACCGATACGCATGATGGAACTCTCCCCCTGAAAAGGCCATTCGCATGCCTGCATAGCCTACACGAGTCGGAAACACATCGCGCGAAACATCGGCGGGATGCTCGCTAGCCGGGGCACCGCCGTGGGTGCGTGGCGGTATCGTAAGCTAACTCTCATTGTCGCAAAGTCGATAGTTTTAATGCACTCTACGAATGTTCCCCCTCCAGCTACAGAAAAGTTCTAAGGGTTAGCACGCAGTGTCGTGACTGGACAAAAGACCGATGAAACCAATGCAAGACTTGATGAGCCGCCGTCAACTGCTTTCTCTTGTTGGAAGAGCCGCCGGCGGGGCAGCGATGTACCACGCCATGAGCACGCTAGGCTTTGCCGCGTCGTCTGCCTATAGCGGACAGATCAAGCTCGATGGTGCTCCCAAAGGTACGACAATACTTGTCCTCGGCGCGGGCATGGCCGGACTTGTGGCCGCTTACGAGCTGAGGAACGCGGGCTACACGGTCAAGGTACTTGAATACAATAACCGCGCGGGCGGCCGGGCGTGGAGCATTCGGGGCGGCGACGAGTACACGGAACTCGGCGGCGCGAAACAGCGGTGCGAATTCGATAGCGGCCTTTACATCAATCCGGGCCCGTGGCGGATTCCCTATAACCATCTCGCGGTACTGGACTATGCGAAACGCCTGAACGTGCCCCTGGAACCGTTCATCCAGGTTAATTACAACGCCTATCTCCATTCGAGTCGCGCATTCGATGGCAAGCCCCAGCGCTATCGGCAAGTTCAGTCGGACTACCAGGGTTATGTTGCCGAGTTGCTCAGCAAGGCAGTGAATAAAGCACAACTCGATACGCCTTTGACCCAGGAAGATCAGGAAATGCTGCTCGAATCGCTCAGAAGGTGGGGGGCGCTCAATAAGGAGTACCACTACGTATCAGGCACGGCGTCCAGCGAGCGACGAGGCTTCGACGTCGGCTATGGTGGCGGCTTGATGCCAAAGGCCGTGCCTTCGACGCCGTACAAGCGCGAAGAACTCCTCAACTCCCATCTTTGGAAATGGCTTTCAT
>NZ_JBAUSA010000727.1:0-8795 GCF_049581465.1 Caballeronia sp.
AGGGTTGAGAGGTTGAGGCAGGGATGAAGCCGCGATACGGCCGTTGAGGCGAAGCGTGTGCGCGCCGTGTGTGCTTGGGGAGGGTGTTCGACTGCGGGTTAAGGATTTGGGGCCGTGCTACGTTCGGCCAAAACCATAAAATGTCCGACGACGACACTTAAGAATTGGCGGTTTAAAACGCGTTTCTTTGCTTCGTTTCTTTGCGCGTTTGCAAAGAAATGAAGTTCCGCCCCGAACAGGGGCTAATAGAAATAAGCAAGAAAATACTACATATGCCGGCCGCTGCGGCGAGCAGAAGGACTCAACGCTATCCCCACACTCGCCGCAAGCAAAAGCCCGCAACAAAACGCTCAAGCAAGCGAAAGCGGCGCCTACTGCCCGATTTCGTGGTTAGCCAGTATCTCAAGCGCTCGCACCATCGCGGAGTGGTCCCACGCCTTGCCGCCATGCGCGACGCACGCATTGAAAAGTGCCTGGCAAGTAGCCGTATTAGGCAACGAAACCCCAAGCGCTTGCGCAGTAGACAGCGCGAGATTCAAATCCTTTTGATGAAGTTCGATCTTGAACCCTGGATCGAACGTACGCTTTGTCATGCGCTCGCCGTGAACTTCAAGGATCCGCGACGACGCAAATCCGCCCATCAGCGCTGCGCGCACGCGCGCCGGGTCCACTCCCGCCTTGGACGCAAGCACCAAGGCCTCCCCGACCGCCTCGATGGTCGCCGCCACAATGATCTGATTGGCCACTTTACACACCTGTCCGGCGCCCACGTCACCGATCAGCGTGATGTTCTTGCCCATCATCTCGAACAGCGGCTTGACGCTATCGAAGGTCGCCGCTTCGCCGCCGACCATAATGGTCAACGAACCCGCTTTCGCGCCGACTTCCCCCCCTGAAACCGGTGCGTCCAGATACTCCGCGCCGCTCTCCCGTACCCGCGCAGCGAACTCCCGGGTTGCCATCGGTGAAATCGAGCTCATGTCGACAACAATCTGCCCCGCGCGCAACGTGTCGGCGAGTCCGTGTTCGCCGAACAAAACGCGCTCGACGTCAGGTGTGTCCGGCACCATGATGAAGATCACGTCGGCACGCTCGGCAACCGCTGCCGGGCTGTCGCATGAGATTGCACCGGCCTGCTTGAGGTCGTCAGGTACGCCGCTGCGCGTAAATGCGGCGAGGGCGACACCATTCTTGAGAAGGTTGGCGGCCATGGGCTTGCCCATGATGCCGAGTCCGACAAAGCCTGCTTTTTGCATGAAATCCTCCGTAGATAACCAACGCGTCCGCTCTTGCCGGTCCGCTTATTTCTGCATGAAATGTTTTTGAACCGTCTGCGCCGCGGTTTTCAGTAGCCCCATGTCCGCGCAGACCGCAACCACGCGGCAACCCATCGAAATATAACGCTCCGCGTCCGCCTGAACGGGCGCCAGGATTCCGCTCGGTTTGCCGGCGGCCTGTGCGCGCTCGAAGACCCGCGCGATAGCCTGCTGCACCTCGGGATGGTTAGCATTGCCAATGTGCCCGTAAGCGGCCGCAAGATCGGACGGTCCGACGAACACGGCATCGACTCCGTCGACGGCGACGATCTCGTCAATCGCCTCGACCGCTTTGCGACTTTCAATCTGGACGATAACGCAGACGTTGTCGTTAGCGATGTCGAAATAGTTCGGTACGGTCCCGTAACGATTGCCCCGTTGGCTGACCGAGACGCCGCGAATGCCCTGCGGTGGGTAGCGAGTGGCCGAAACGGCACGGGCCGCATCCTCAGCACTGTCGACAAACGGCACCAGGAAGTTCGAGACGCCGCTATCGAGCAGCCGCTTGATGAAGACGCTGTCGTTGGCCGGCGGCCGCACGACCGGCGCGCTTCTACTGTCCTTGAGCGCCATCAACTGAGGAATCAGCGTCAGGACGTCATTCGGAGCATGTTCCGCATCCAGCAGCATCCAGTCGAAACCGATGATGCCGAGCAATTCAGTGGCAATCGGACTGGCGAGCGAGGCCCAGCACCCGATCAGGGTTTCGCCGCCGCAGACGGCTTGGCGAAAGGCATTGGGTAACGGCTGATACGGCGTTGTAGCTGTCATGGCTATTTTCCTCAAACGGCGATTGATCGGGACGAGTTCCGACGCTTGTTAGATCGCATGTTATAGGTCGTCGTACGTCTAGGTCGAGAGTAGCACTGGCAGGGATTCGTGCAACAGACACGTAAACCCGCATGTGTCGGAGCCCTAACCAGATGAGGTGTAGCGTCAGACAATTATGTTATAGGATGACGGATATCTGTAGCGGTCACTCAAGGAAGCTAAAAGGGACTTGTGGCGTCGTCGCGGTGGGGAGATTACACGCGGTAGAGCGGAGGGGGTGGGAGTTAAAGCGCTGCGTCAGCGACTTCGTTGGCGCGCCTTAGCCGCTCGTGGCTATTGGACAAGTGCATGCGCATGGCTGCACGCGCACCTTCGGCATCGTGCCGTGTGATCGCCTCAAGAATGCTTTCGTGCTCGAGATTCACCAGCGCCACATAATCCTCCGGTTCCGCGGGAGCGATTCGCGCTGAGTCAAGCCGGTTCCGGGGAATGAGCGCCGTGTCGCGTGTCGACGATATTGCCCGCCTGCAAGCGCGAGATCGCCTCGCGGATGACGGTGCGGCTCACACTCAGCGTGACCATAAGTTGCGATTCAGCCGGCAGTTTGTCGCCTGGCTTCAATGCAGCGGACGCAATCTGCTCACTGACGTAACTGATGACAAACTCGGCCAGATGACGGGCGCGTCGTGGCGGTACAGCGGAAGCCAGCGGTGTAGCCATCGAAAACGCCGCTCAAATCAAATAGTTGCAGATACTTTCTGATTTTCATTTTTGCGGCGCCCGATGGCTAAGCAGGGCGCTTACTGTGCGCCGAGTTTCTTGATAAGCACGTCGAGCTGGTTCATTTCGTCGTCGATCAGATCGGTCAGCGGCGCGCGCACGGGTCCGGCGCTATGACCCACCAGTTTTGCGCCGGCCTTCACGATGCTGACTGCGTAGCCTGCGCGACGGTTGCGGATTGCCAGATACGGCAGGAAGAACTCATCGATCAGCTTGCCCACCGTCGCGTGATCGTCCGCGGCAATGGCGCGGTAAAAGTCCATCGCGGTTTTCGGAATGAAGTTGAATACAGCCGACGAATACACCGGTACACCCAGCGCCTTGTAGGCCGCCGCATAGACTTCCGCGGTCGGCAGGCCGCCCAGGTACGAGAAGCGGTCGCCCAGGCGGCGACGGATCGTCACCATGTTCTCGATCTCACCAACACCATCCTTGAAGCCAATCAGGTTGGGGCAGCGATCGGCAAGACGCTCTAGCATGTCAGCGTTGAGCTTCGAGTTTGCGCGGTTGTAGATGATCACGCCCATGTTCGGCACGGACTTGCACACCTCTTCGGCGTGCGCGGCAATACCTTCCTGGCATGCTTCGGTGAGGTAGTGGGGCATCAGCAGAATGCCGTTCGCGCCATGACGCTCGGCTTCCTGCGCATAGGCGATCGCGACGCGCGTGGGGCCGCCCGCGCCGGCGAGGATCGGAACCTTGCCCTTACAGACCTCAGTGGCCGTGCGCACGACGTCGGAATAGTCGCCAGGCGTAAGGGAAAAGAATTCACCCGTGCCGCCGGCGACGAACAGCGCCGAAGCCCCATAAGGTGCGAGCCATTCGAGGCGCTCGGCGTAGGTGTCGGCGCGGAAGTCGCCCTGTTCGTCGAAGTCCGTAACCGGGAAGGACAGAAGGCCTTCGGAAACAATCTGCTTGAGTTCTTGCGGTGTCGTCATGTTCAATATCCAGGGAGCGATGAGTTCGGAGAGGTGCGAGCTGTGCTTATACGTCATCGTACAACAAGAAGTGGGGCACTTCAACCGTGATTTCGAGCCATAATGGGCGATATAGGGTAAATACGGAACGTCTACCGAGCACTACGTGTTGTAGGATGACGTATGAATTATTGCTTGCTATAGGCACCGCAGCACCATAAGGATCGATGCAATGGACCAGTCTCCGCTCTACATTCGCGTTCACCCCGACGACAACGTCGCGATTGTCGTCAACGACGGCGGCCTGGGTGAAGGCGCAGTATTTCCCGATGGCATTGCGCTGCGCGAGCGCGTGCCACAAGGGCACAAAGTCGCACTGGCCGATCTCTCGGAAGGCGATGAAGTCATTCGCTATAACGTGGTGATCGGCTACGCGCTCAAGTCCTTGCCCAAAGGAAGCTGGATCAACGAGCACGTGATCCGGATGCCGAGTCCGCCCGGGCTCGAGAATCTGCCGATCGCGACCATCAAGGCGCCGGACATGCCGCCGCTCGAGGGCTTCACGTTCGAGGGTTACCGCAACGCTGACGGCTCGGTCGGTTCGCGCAATATTCTCGCGATCACGACCACGGTGCAGTGCGTGGCCGACGTGGTCGAGCACGCGGTGACACGGATCAAGGCCGAGCTGCTGCCGCGCTATCCCAATGTGGACGACGTTGTCGGGTTGGGCCATACCTATGGTTGCGGCGTAGCGATCGATGCGCCTGACGCGATGGTGCCGATCCGCACAGTGCGAAACATCAGCCTGAACCCGAACTTCGGCGGCGAAGTGATGATGGTCAGTCTCGGCTGTGAGAAGTTGCAGCCTGAGCGGCTCATGCCGCCGGGCACGATTCCGATTGTCTCGGCCGCTGGCGTTGCTGAAGTTGCCGACATTGGCGATCTGGATGCGGACCTGAACGGCGACGTCGTGGTGCTGCAGGACGAAGCGCACGTCGGCTTCCAGTCGATGATCAACTCGATCATGAAAACGGCCGAAGGCCATCTGAAGCGGCTGAACAATCGCCGTCGCGAGACATGCCCGGCTTCCGATCTCGTGATCGGCGTTCAGTGCGGCGGCAGCGACGCATTTTCCGGACTAACTGCGAACCCCGCGGTAGGTTTCGCGACCGATTTGCTGGTGCGCGCTGGCGCGACGGTCATGTTCTCCGAAGTCACCGAAGTGCGCGATGGTGTCGACCAACTGACGGCACGCGCGGCAAACGCGGATGTCGCAGCGGCGATCATCCGCGAGATGCAGTGGTACGACGATTACCTGAAACGCGGCGGCGCCGACCGCAGCGCCAACACAACGCCCGGCAACAAGAAGGGCGGCTTGTCGAACATCGTGGAAAAGGCGATGGGTTCGATCATCAAGTCGGGCAACTCGGCCATCTCGGGCGTGTTGTCGCCGGGTGAAAAGGTCCGGCAGAAGGGCCTCATTTATGCAGCGACGCCCGCGAGCGATTTCATCTGCGGCACGCTGCAGGTCGCGGCCGGCATCAACCTCCACGTGTTCACGACCGGGCGCGGCACGCCGTACAGCCTCGCGGAGGTGCCCGTCATCAAGGTCGCGACGCGCTCGGACCTCGCGCGCCGTTGGCATGACCTGATGGATATCAACGCCGGCACTATTGCAACCGGCGATGCCACTATCGAAGACGTGGGTTGGGAGTTGTTCCACCTGATGCTTGAAGTGGCCAGCGGTCGCAAGGAAACCTGCGCGGAGAAACTCAAGCTTCACAACGCGTTGGTGCTGTTCAATCCGGCACCGGTGACCTGATCGCGGTGTGGGGCATAAATACGCGCGATGCCTGCTGCTCGCCACCGAAGGATACCGACGCAAGCACGCAGCGCGCCGCTGAATTTGTCGCTTGGCCGCGCTATGGCGCTCTGGTTTCGCGTGTTGCCGCCCTGCTAGAATGGCTATCCAGCCGGTTGGCATCATCGAGCGCACGGCGCCGGGATGGCTCAACTGGCAACTCATTTTCGTTCTCATTTTCGTTAAGACCTGCTTCTGAAAACGCCGGATTCGGCGTGAAGCTGTTCACGCGACACGCCGACCTTTAAAGACGACGATGAACCTGCTAGATGCCCTGGTCGAACAGCGAATCCCGGCCGCCGCCGCACGCGATGCGTCCGATAATCTGCACGGGCAGCACATTGCCGTGCGGTTGTTCGCGCGCTTGGATGAGCACTCGGATGAGCACTCGGATGACCACGACAAGGGCATCCCTCAGTGACGCCTGAAACCGACCTCGCGGCGGCAACCTCCAGCGAGCGGGATCGCGGTTTCATGGCGCTTGCGCAGGCCGCAGCGGAACAGGCTCGCGCCTTGGGCGAGGTGCCCGTCGGCGCGGTCCTCGTGCGTGGGGACGAAGTGATCGCGACCGGTTTCAATCATCCGATCGGCGGCCACGATCCCTCGGCACATGCGGAAATGGCCGCATTGCGGGCGGCATCGGCGGTGCTCGAAAACTACCGGCTGCCCGGGTGCGAGCTATATGTCACGCTCGAACCCTGCATCATGTGCGCGGGCGCGATCATGCACGCACGCATTGCCCGCGTGGTGTTCGGCGCGTCCGACCCAAAAACCGGCGCGTGCGGGAGCGTCTTCGATGCCTTTTCGATTGGCCACCTCAACCATCACACGACCGTGACAGGCGGCGTGCTCGCGGACGAATGCGCGAGTTCGCTACGCAGTTTTTTCGCCGAACGCCGGCGGGCGGTGCGTGCTGAACGCGACGCGCGCAATGCGGCTGCACCCATTTCCCCCGATCCACTTACCGTTCGCTCATGATCATCCAGCCCCGCACGATCGACCTCATTGCGCCTTCCGGCTATCCGGATCCAGAAGCGGCGGAACGCGCGAAGGACCGTCTGCTCGCGCAGGGACATACGCTGGAAAATGCCGATGTCACTCAACGCCGATATCAGCGCTTTGGCGGCACGGACGGCGAGCGGGCCGCCGATATCAATCGCCTGGCCGATCCGTCGCGGCAACTGCCGGACATCGTGCTCGCGGTGCGCGGTGGTTATGGCGCCACGCGCATTCTTCATGGCCTCGATTACGAAGGCTTGCAAAGCCGCTTGCGCGACCAGCCGATCGCCATCGTCGGACATAGCGATTTCACGGCGCTCCAGCTTGCGCTCTATGCGCGCGCTGGCCTGAAGACGTTTGGCGGGCCCATGCTCGCCGTCGATTTTGGTGCGGACGAACTCAACGTCTTCACGATGGAACACTTCTGGAATGCGATCACCAAGTCGGTTATGACGGTAAGGAGTGATGTCCCGCAGGCTCAATCCACCGATGTTACCGGCATGTTGTGGGGCGGCAACCTGGCGATACTCGCGTCGCTTATCGGCACGCCGTACATGCCGCCGGTGGAGGGCGGGATCCTGTTTATCGAAGATGTCAACGAGCACCCGTTTCGCATAGAGCGGATGATTTATCAACTTCATCAGTCCGGCATCCTCGCTCGGCAACAGGCCTTGGTGCTCGGGGAATTTACCGGCATCAGGTTGTCGGAACTGGACAACGGCTATACGTTCGAAACCATGCTCGAACAGGTACGCTCGGTGATTCGCATTCCGGTGGTGACGGGGCTGAAGTTCGGTCATGTGCCTGAACTACTGACGCTGCCGTTCGGCGCGACCGCTCATCTGGTTGCTCGACCACACGGATTCGAGATGAAACTATCGAATTATCCCCATCTGGCGTAATAGTTTTGTCGGTTCAGCGAAGCGTCCGCAAGGACGCTTTTTTTTCGACCGCGCGCACTGTTTTGGCACTATTTTGCACGTGGGTTGTGCACTGAATTGTTGACAATTTGGTCGATCACGCGAGACGAATTAAGATGGAAAAACATGTAAAACTCTATTAATTACAATGACTTGGAATATATTGGGGCGCATGAGTCTGCGGTCGTAAAAAAATATTTTGCAGAAATTGTTGACAGTTTTTATGTCCGTCTTAATATACCCAACATACGAGAGACACACACCTATGTCAGAGCCGAAGTTCACCGCAACGTCGAATGTCAGCGTCATCGGCAATGCAGTGCCTGCCGTGGCTGCGACCGCCGAATCGATCGCGGAGAACATTCGCGCCGCGATTGTCGAGCATCGCCTGGCGCCTGGTGCGAAGCTGACAGAAGCACAGTTGTGCGAAGTATTTGACGTTAAGCGCGGCACTGTGCGACAAGCGCTTGCCCAGCTCGCAACTGAGCGGCTCGTCGATCTCGAACCGAATCGCGGGGCGTTTGTCGCAAGTCCGTCGATGCAGGAAGTGCACGACGTATTCGAGATGCGACGGATCATCGAAAGCGCGGTCGTCGAGAGCATTGGCAGCGGCCATGGCACGCGCCGGCTCAAGTCGATCAGCACGACCATCGGACGTGAGCGCAAGGCTTATGAGAGCCGCGATTTTTCGTCGTGGATACGGCTTTCCGGCGAGTTCCATACTGAACTCGCGCAACTGACGGGCAATACAGTGTTGTGCGAGTGTCTGTCGGGACTGGTGGCGCGCTCGACCTTGATATCGGCGCTTTACGAATCGCTGGGCAAGAGTTCATGCAGTTTCGAGGATCACGAAGAGATTCTCGCCGCACTCGACGCCAGTAATGGTCCCCTTGCCGTCGAATTGATGACACGCCATTTGCAGGCGGTGGAATTGAAGATGCTGGAGCGGCCCGCACGAGGGGCCGTCGACTTGCGCGAGGTCTTTGCCAAGCCCGCCGGGGCAGGCGAGCGCGACAAGAGCGCTTGACCCTTACCCTTTGCGCGACCGGTCTTCGGGCGCGACGCAGTACCTGAACCAGACAGCCGAAAGAAACGAGGAGCATGCATCCAGGGGATGCGTGCGGCCTGCTGCATGCCACGAACCTTATCAAAAGAGTACTGCGCGCGGATGTCGCGAAAGTGCCTGCCTGTATTGATAGACATCGAACCTTTATCCGGCTTGATTGCCGAG
>NZ_JBAUSA010000728.1:0-2398 GCF_049581465.1 Caballeronia sp.
CTCTATACGCGTTTAACGCCGCCTCGGCCCGGTCGAGATTGGTCCGAAGCTGGGGCAGTTCACTGTTGATGAAATCACGCGTCGTGCCAGCTTCAGAACGGAGCTGGTTGATATGCGACGCTACATAACTCGTGGCGATCGCGTTGGTGACGGCACGGGCTATCTCCGGATTCGCGTTTTCATAGACGATTTGCACGATCCCCGTGTCCGTACCGGATTCCGAGACCTTGATGTTCGCCAGGAAACGCTCGATCGCCATGAATTCGCTGTAGCGCACGACATTGAACAGGGTGTCGGGACGAGCCGCCAGGCGATTCACCAAAATAGATACGCCATTGGCATTTGCCATCTGGCCGACTTCGCCTTTAACCAGCCAGCGACCGTCCGGGTCCAGCAGCTCGTAACGGTTATTGCCAAGCGTCCGCAGCGATAGCGCTCTGTCTTCGAGCTCCGCCGGAACGATCAGTTGTCCGATCGATGCCTCTTCTCCACCCCACGCAAACGATCTCAGCCCCAGGAGGGCCGGCGCCGGAATGCCCGGTGTGGCGAACAGGTCCGCGATCTGGCCGAGCAACGGTATCCGCTTGGGGGTGATCGACAGGTCCAGATGGTATTGCTGGATAACCGGCATGACGACCGTTCGGCTTTGAATGATCTGCATCTCGGCTTCGGTGGGCAACGTCGACGGCGTGACTTGCTGCGGTTCCTTCGAAGAAATGCCGATTGAGTCTGCAACGGGGAAATCGACCTTGATCACCGCGTCTGCGGAGAAGATCGGTGTGGTGATGCAGGCGTAAAGGATAGACGCGCCGGTTACGAAAACGACAATGGCAATCACGAGCCAAAGGTTGTCTTCGACCAGCCGCCACAGGTCGGCCGCGGAAAATGCATGGTCACTGTCGCGCGCCCGAGTGGGTCCGTGAGCATAAACAGGCGTATTCATGTGATGCATTCCTCGTTCGTTCATAAGTGGTGCAAGGCATAAGCTCAGGCGCTCTAAAAGCCGCAATACCATCGCAGAGATGTACTTGGCCCCGTCATGCGTTCGAAAATCGAGGTTGGCATAGGTCAGGCGGCTCGTTAAGCGATAGAGACCTCGTTTTCACGGAACAACGTACTTCTCGTTTGAGCCCGCTTTTACAGGCAAGTAATGCCCAGTCGCTACCTTCCCGCAAGGAAGCGCGAGCGTATGTTAAGTAGCGCACATGACGATAAATCAGGCTGAATTACTATTTTTTGCGCTAGCATTCGCCTTTTTTATGTGTTGAGGATCGGTGCGCATGTTTGTACCCGGCAAGTAACGAGGCCGAAAGGCGCCGCCGAATGGCGACGGCATCGCAAGCTGCAGCAGGGCGTAGGAGCGCTCAGAGGCGGTCGGGGGCAGGGAAATGTCGTACGCGTACGGACGAGTAGCCAGTCGCGGCTTGGGCCGCGTTCGCGCTGGATTGCAACTCGGGATTGCAAGCGATTGCAAAAGATGATCTGGACGAAGTCGGGGGACAGAACCCGTTCGCCTGTCCTTGCCATGGCAGGGCTGCCGGCAGGGCTAACTTCTGGCGGGTGACGATTATTGAAGCCCGTACCGGTTGCAACAACGCCACCGGTACGCGCGAACGCCACCATCGAACGAAGCGTGAGGAACGCCTCGTTAACTACTGACTGAAAAATTCAAATACTCGATTACGCCGGAATAGCCGTTCGGCGCATCAATCGATTCTCTCTATACCGGGTTCGCGGCAACGAAATCCTTGAACACCGCATACGCCGGATTCTTCGTTACGCCGTCCTCTTGAATGAGGCCGTAGTCGGGGTCGATCAAAGCGTACATCATCACGGACTGGATATTGTACGTATCCTTGACGGACAGGTACTCGGTCAGAGCCGTGGTCACATAGGCGGCCGCCTGGGCGGGGGTGTCACTCGCGCCGGACCAGCCCCATTCGGTCAACCAGATCGGCTTGCCGAACGAGTTCTTCAGGACTTCCAGGACGTTGACGCACGAATTGTTGTTCCATCCGCACTGGATGTCGCCCGAGCTTAGGTACCAGTGATAAGAGGTGAAGTCCCACTGCAGCACCTCCGCCCCCGAAACGCCAGTGGCCGTGCCGTTGGGCGAGACACCGTTCCACAACATTTGCAAGGCGCCGTAAGCCATCGGGATGCCTACGTTCACACCGCACTGTATTGTCGAGTCGACCGCTTTCACACCGTCGATCATGCCGCGGATAACCCCCCGGAACGCGGGCCAGCCGGACGGGCTCCAATCGTTTGGAAGCGAGCCGTTGCCGGCAATTTGCAAGGGCACATCGAGTTCGTTCCCGCACTCGATATACTGGACGAGGCCTTTCAGTGGCGTGGCTACCGCTACGCCCAAGTTGTAGCCTAATGTGTACGCGGC